>JAISTN010000198.1 GCA_031272565.1 Bifidobacteriaceae bacterium | reverse complement strand
GATGCAGTCATTCGACCGGCCGTAAGCGGTGTGACCCTCGCCCTCATAAGTCAACAGAACCCCAGACTCAAGCTGCTCCGACATCGTCACAGCCTCGTGGTACGGCGTGGCCGGGTCGCCGGTAGTACCAATCACCAAGATGGGCTTCGCCCCGGGGGCCGATGGCGCATGGGGCTCATCCACCGCCGGATAGGGCCATAGCTCGGCCAGCTTCTCGCCGTAGCCCCACCACTCGCCGAAGGTCGGAGCTGCCTCCTTCAGGGCCGCCGCGTTGGCCTCGACCGACGCCAGGTCATAGGCCGTGGACGCATCCAAAGCGTTGATGGCGATGAAGGCCTCCTGGGTGTTGGAGGTGTAGACATCGTTGGTGGTGTCGCGGTCCATGTACAAATCGGACAGGATCAGCAGCGTGGTGCCGTCCCCCGCCATCGCCTCCTCCAAGGCCATCGTCAGGTAAGGCCACAGCGAATCCTCGTACATCACCACCAGCACGCCGTTCAGGGCCAGCGGCAAGGTCAGGTCACGGCCCAGCATGGTTGGCAACGGCTCTTCATGGATCTGCGCCAGCAAGTCATGGATTTGGGTCAGGGCGTTGTCGCGCGGACCCGTCAACGGGCAGGATGCCGGATCCGACAGGCAATCATCCACGTAGGTCTCGGTGGCCTGCTGGAAGCCTGCCGCCTGCGACAATGAGTGTTCCTCTGGCGACAGCGACAGGTCCAGGGCGCCATCCAGCACCAGCCGGCCAACCTTGTCCGGGAACAACTCGGCGTAGGTGGCCCCCAACTGGGTGCCGTAGGAATAGCCCAGGTAGTACAGTTCCTCATCGCCCACCGCCTGGCGGATGAAGTCCATGTCCCGGGCGGAAGAAATCGTGTCGACGTGCGCCAGCAGGTCGCCCGTGTTCTCCAGGCAGGCGTCCACAAACGGTTGGACTATCGCGGCCGATTCCTCATAGCCCTCAGCCGTCCGGGGCCAATCCGCCGCCCAGAACTGGTCCCTCTCCTCCGTGGTGGTGAAGCACTCCACCGCGCTGGACCGGCCCACCCCCCGCGGGTCAAAGCCCAGCAGGTCGTAGCGCGCCAGCACCTCCGCACTGATGGTGGTGCTCAAGTAGTCCACCATGTCGATGCCCGAGCCACCCGGCCCGCCGGGGTTGATCAGCAAAGACCCGATCCGGTTGTCCTGATCACTGGCCGGGATGCGGGCCAGCGCCAGGTCAATCGTCTCCCCGTCCGGGTTGGCATAGTCCAGGGGTGGATGGATGGTGGCGCACTCCGCGTCCCCGCTGACATCCGGGCAGGGTTCCCACACAACCTCGTCACTGGACGGCGGGTTAGGGCTGGCGGTGACATCACCGGTGGCCCGCCCGGTTGGCTGATCGCCACTGGCCGAGGCCGTGGGACCATCCCCCACACCCCCACCCCAGTTCTTGTCGTAGGCGTAGTCGGGGAAAGCACAGGCACTCAGGATCAAGGCCGCACTGGCGGCCATGGCCGCCGCGCTCAAATGGCGCCGCTTGCGGGAGTTCACGTTGCTGCTCCTTGCCGGGGTTGGTTCGGGGATGAGGGGACCGTTTGACTCAATTGTGGCAGAGCCAGCGCCACCGCCATCGCCTCAAGGGCCAAGGCCGGTGCCACGTTGCCCGCCAGGTGCTCCCGGGCACGTTCCACGGCCTCCAACCGCAGCAACGTCACGGGCGGGCTGGAAGACCGGGCGCAGTCCACCACCCAGTCGGTGTGGCGGGCGTTGATCAACTCCACCGAGGCGCCCAACTGGACCGCCAAGACGTCCCGGTAGAAGGCCAGCAGATCAACCAGGGCCAGGTCCAAGGTGTCCACCTGGGTGCGCTTGGCCCGCTTGCCGGATTCCTCGTCATACTCCTTCAGCCGCTGGCGGGCAAACGTGCTCATGCGGCCCCGGGGCGCCTCACCCAGTTGTTCCACCAACTCAGCCCGCTCGCGGTCCTCCCGGACCTTGACCACGGCATCCGCTTGTTCCCGGGCCACCACGTCCAGTTCCCCGGCCGCGATCACGGCCTGGGCCACCGAACTGGCGGCCCGCGGAATGGCCAGCACCGACCGGCGCCGGGCCTGCGCCTCAGGATCCTTGGCCAACAGCCGGGCCACCCCAATGTGACATTGAGCCTCCAGCGCCGCCAGGTGGGCCGCCTCCGGCTCCACGCCATCGCGCTCCACCAGCAGCTTGGTCACCGCCTCCACCGGCGGGATACGCAACGCCACGTGCCGGCAGCGGGAACGCACCGTCACCAGCACATCAAACGGGCTGGGTGCCGTCAGAATCCAAACGGTGTGCGGCGGCGGCTCCTCCAGGCTCTTCAGCAGCACGTTGCCGGTCCGTTCCAGCATCCGGTCCGCGTCCTCCACCACGATCACCCGCCAGCGGCCCATGGCCGGCGTGCGGGCCGCCAACGTGACCCACTCGCGGACGTCGTCGATGCCGATCACCAACTTCTGGGTGCCACCATCCAGCACGTCCGGGTGCGACCGGTGCTCCACCGCCCGGCACTGGTCGCAGGTGCCGCAACCACCGGCGGAACACTGCAAAGCCGCCGCAAAGGCCCGCGCCACGACCGACCGACCCGAACCGGGCGGCCCGGTAATCAGCCAGGCGTGGGTCATGGCCTCCGGCCGCGCGGCCGCATCCACCAACTGAGCCACCGCCTGATCCTGGCCCACCGCCTCATCCCACACGCTCACTGGGCCACCCGCCTGCCACCGCTGCCAAGCCCCTGGCCGGGCTGGCCCGCGCCAGCCTGGGCCGCCGGGCCGGTCACCCCGGCCGCCGCCGCGTGGCCCGCCGCCGCGGCTACCGCCACCCGCGCACCAGCCGGGCGGGCGTGCTTGCCACGGCGCGCCGACCCAGGCAGTTCGGCCAAACCCAGATCCGCCAAAATCGCCATCACGGAAGCCAGCACCTGTGAATGAACCACCTCCGGCGGCTGGGCGGCATTGACCACCGCGTACCGTTCCGGATCGGCCGCCATCAGGCTCCGGTAGCGCGCATTGACCCGCTGGTGAAAGCCCAGGCCGGCCCGCTCCATCCGGTCCAAAGGCCCGCCGCTGGCGGCCTGGCGCAGCGCCGCCTCCTTGGGGTCAATGTCCAGCAGCACCGTCAGATGCGGCAACAGCCCACCCGTAGCATAGGCGTTCATGCCCCTGACCTGCGCTTCCGTCAGGCCGCGCCCCTCCACCTGGTAGGCGATCGAAGAATCCAGGTAGCGGTCGGTCAGCACCACCGCGCCACGTTCCAGGGCGGGCAGAACCACCGCCGCCACATGCTGGGCCCGATCCGCCGCATACAGCAACGCCTCCGCCACCGGGGCCACCTCGCCGCCGTGCAGCAGAGTCTGGCGGATCTCCTGGCCCACCTGGGTACCACCCGGCTCCCGGGTCAACACCAGGTCCGGCCGGCCGGCAGTGTCCACCAAACCGCGCCGCCGCAGGGCCGCCGCCAGCATTTCCAGTTGGGTTGACTTGCCAGCCCCATCGCCCCCCTCCAGGGCAATGAAGGCTCCCGTCAATGGCCGCCGGCTAGTCATGCAAGTAAGTCTCTCAGACCGCGCCGACATTCCGGCCCACCCCTGGTCGACCCGCCGCTCTGCCATTACCCCGCGACAAGGCGACACCGGGTAGCCAGGCGGCGCTGGCCCCAAACCGCGCGGCCAAGCCCAGCCAACACCATCTGGTTGGCACCCAACCCAACCAGAGCGCCATCGGGCACCACCGGCGTCACCCAGACCGGCACCCAGACCCGTCAGCGATGCCCGCCAAAGTCATGTTGCCGCCAAGCCTCATAGACCGCAATGGCCGCCGAGTTCGCCAAGTTGAGCGAGCGCCTAGCCGGCAGCATCGGAATCCGCACCTGCGCCGTCACTCTAGGGTGCACCTTGACCCACTCCGGCAAGCCATCCGGTTCCGGGCCAAACAGCAACACGTCCCCCGCCTGGTAGTCCACATCGGTGTGCCGCAGCCCGCCCGCGTGGGTGGTGAAAGCAAACACCCTGGCTTGCGGTCCAACCGCGCTCAGGGCCGCTGCCAAGTCCGGGTGGACTTGCAGCTCCGCCAGGTCGTGGTAGTCCAGGCCGCTGCGCCGCAACTTGGTGTCCGTTAACTCGAAACCCAGCGGCTCCACCAGGTGCAACGTCACGCCCGTCACCGCCGCCAACCGGATGGCGTTGCCCGTGTTCTGCGGAATGCAGGGGGCAAAGAACACCACGTGGAACATGGGCTACTTGGCGGTCCGGCGGGTGGCGGTCTTCTTGGTGGTGGTCTTCTTAGCGCCGCTGGCCGGCTTGCCCGCGGTCCGCCCCCGGGCCGGCCGCTGGGACGGCCCCTTGGCCCGCTTTTCCGCCAACAACTCGGCCGCCCGCTCCAGCGTGACGGCGGCCGGGTCGTCCGCCTTGCGCAGCGTGGCGTTGGTGACGCCATCGGTCACATAAGGCCCAAACCGGCCGTCCTTGACAACCACCGGTTTGCCGGTGGCCGGGTCCGTCCCTAGTTCCCGCCCCGGCGCCGCCGCCGTAGCCCCCCGGCGCTGCTTCGGCTGCGCCAAGATCGCCCGGGCCTGTTCCTCCGTGACCGTGAACAGTTCTTCCTCACTGGCCAGCGAACGGAACTCGGAGCCCGCCTTCAGGTACGGCCCATAGCGGCCGTTCTGGGCCGTAATCGGTTCGCCTGCCGCCGTGGCGCCCACCGTGCG
>JAISTN010000158.1 GCA_031272565.1 Bifidobacteriaceae bacterium | reverse complement strand
CCCGCTGCTCTGCGCCGGCATCACCACCTATTCGCCGCTGCGGCACTGGCAGGCTGGGCCGGGCCGGCGGGTCGCCATTCTGGGTGTGGGCGGCCTGGGCCACATGGGGGTCAAACTGGCTCACGCCATGGAGGCGGAAACCACCGTCTTGTCGCATTCGGCCGGTAAGGCCGCCGATGCCGCCCGCTTGGGGGCGGACGAGTTCTTCGCCACCTCGGACCGGGCTACCTTCCGGGTGCTCCGGAACCGGTTTGACCTGATCATCTGCACCGTCTCGGTGCCGTTGGACCTGGACGCCTACATGTCGCTGGTGCGGCCCGGTGGCACCTTCTGCGTGGTTGGCCTGCCTTCGGAGCGTTACCAGGTGCACCCGTTCACGTTGACCGGTGGGCGGCGCTCGCTGGCCGGGTCCAACATTGGCGGCATCGCCGAAACCCAAGAGATGCTGGACTTCTGCGCCGCGCACGGCTTGGCGGCGGACATCGAGCTGATTGGCGCCCCCCAAATCAACCAGGCGTGGGACCGGGTGGTCCGGTCCGATGTCCGCTACCGCTTCGTGATCGACATCGCCACCCTGGGCTGAGCCCTGATCCACCGATTATCGGCGCGGTGAGCCACCTGGTGGGTGTGGTGGCAAGATGGCGACGCGATGGCAGGCTGGAGGCCTGCTGAGCGCCGCCAACGCCGCCAGCGGGCCCAGATGGGGCTGCTCGGTAGCTGAGAATCGGTGGATCCGGGCTGAGGTGCAGTCCTGGACATAGCCTTGGCCGACTAGGCTGTAAGGGTTCCTCGGTGCTCCTCAGGTGGGCGCCGCCATGGCTGAAAGGTGTGGCCCCATGCGCTCGCAGTGTTCTCTGTATGTCGATGCCGGCTACCTGCTGGCCTCGGTGGCCACCCGCACCACCGGCACGGCGCTGCGCAGCGGCATCGAGGTCGACTTCAGTGTGCTGATCGCCGGTCTGACCAAACAGGTGGAGAACCTGTCCGGGCTGCCGCTGCTGCGGGTCAACTGGTATGACGCCTCGAAGGGGGCGGAACCGGACCCGGAACAGAAGGCCATCGCCGCCCTGCCCCGGGTGAAGGTCCGGTTGGGCCGGGTGGGCTTCAGCGGCGAGCAAAAAGGTGTCGATCTAAGAATCGGCCTGGACATGGTGGCCCACGCCCGCAACGGCGCCATCGACGTGATCCTGTTGGTTTCGGGTGACGACGACCTGACGGAAGCGGTCGAGGAGGCCCAGGTCCACGGCGTCCAGGTGATTGTGCTGGCCGTGCCGGGTCGCGATGGGCGGCCCCACGGCTTGTCGGAGCACCTGCGGCGGGCCGCCGATGGTGTCGAGGTCTGTGATGTTGCCACTTTGGACCAGGCGGTGACCAAGACCCAGGCCAAGACCCAAGCCGTGGCCACCCCGGCCCCGCCCGTGCCGGGACCGGTGCCGCGGCCGCCATCGGGCATACCGACGCCGGCCGACTTGGCGAACGGCCGCTTGCAGGCCACCGCCCCGGCCACCCCCGCCCCGGCTGGCGCCGCCGCCCCGCGCCCCGCCGAACCGGCTTCGGTGCTGGCCTACAGCACCACCACCGGCTTGCCTTCCCTGGTGCCGGTCGAGTTCGCCCTGCCCAAGGAAGAGGTCGACAAGGCGATCGAAGAGGTGGTGGGCCGGGTGGTTCAGTCGCTGCTGGATTCCCTCACCAAGGAGGCGCAGGCGGAGATTCTGGAGGCCTGGCCGTCCATCCCGCGTGAGGTCGACCGGACCTTGCTGCTGGACTTGTCCAACTCGTTGGACTACTACGACCTGTCGGAATCGATCCGCTACCGGCTGCGCGGCCAGTTCTGGAAGGGTTTCAAGGAAGCCGCCGCCTGAGCCCCGCCCCAGGCCAGCGCTGGTCAGTTACGGAACGGGTTGACCTCAGATTCCTGGGCGGCGCGGTAAAGGGTGTAAACGGTGTAGTCCTGCAGCAGGTCAGAGATGTCATCGAACGGCAGCGTGTCGGGTAGGCCGCGCGCCTGGTAGTAGAGGTTGCCTGCCCCCAAGGTCCAGTCACCTTCGCCCATGCTCCGGTAGTAGGCAAAGCCGTCCGGGTAGTCGGGGCCAACGCAGCAGATGGCGCCGTCGTAGAGGCAGACCGGCCCCTTGGGCGGGTTGATCGAATCGTCGCCGTCGGCCAGGCCGAAGGCCGCCAACTGTTCGTCATCGAGGGGCTTGTTGTTGAGCAGGTTGAACCAGTGGTTGGCCGGTTCGTCCGTCAGCGGTGTCGTGGTGTAGAAGGCCACGGGGACGGTATGGCCGTCGCGGTAGGCCGTGGCGGCGCAGCGGTAGCCCCGGCCCCACCGGCCTGCGCTGGGCTTCAACCCGTCCGGCAGGCAGATGGTCTCTTCCGGGTTGGGGTAGCCGCCCAGGTCGGGGCCCGCGGGGGTGTCGGTGGTGGCGCCCCCTTGGGCTGCGTTGTTGGTGCCGGCTGTCGAGTCCGGCGTGCCGGACTGGCCGTTACCTTCACAAGCCGCCAACAGGCCCGCGGACAAGACGCCGGCCAGCAGACAAGTCAGGGTTTTCCGCATGCCTAAAGCCTAATGGGGGTCAGGTGGCCGGCACCGAGTTGGTGGGGTGCTGGGTCTGAGACGGTCTGGCTGGGGATGCTGAGGGGGGGGGCTTGGCTGGCAGCGGCAGGTTGGTGGGGCGGTGGGTCTGGGACGACTGGCCTGGGATGGTGGCCGTGGGCAGGTTTCGGGGACTTCGCCGCGTGACTGGTCCTTGCCGGTTGGTGTAAGCTACCCCTTCGGACGTGTGCGCCCATGGGCTTCATGGTGCCCTGGCGCCGGGTGATCCGGCACCAAGCGGCCCACGTGGACAACCTATCAACTACCAGCGGAGGGATATGGCCAAGAAGGACGGCGTCATCGAGATCGAGGGGACAGTGGTGGAAGCCCTGCCCAACGCCATGTTCCGGGTGGAGCTTTCCAACGGGCACCGGGTGTTGGCCCACATCTCGGGCAAGATGCGCCAGCACTACATCCGGATCCTGCCAGAGGACCGCGTAGTGGTGGAACTCAGCCCCTATGACCTGGACCGCGGCCGCATCGTCTACCGCTACAAGTGATCGAGGAAACATGAAGGTCAAGCCCAGCGTGAAGAAGATCTGTGAGAAGTGCAAGGTCATTCGCCGTCGCGGGACGGTCATGGTGATCTGCGACAACCCACGTCATAAGCAGCGGCAGGGCTAGCCCTACGGGGCGGCACCAGCCGAGCCGCACAGGGCGCCACCACCGGTGGCACCCAGGGGCGGCACCCCCAGCAATGGGGACTCAACTAAACAGCGCACCGCCACCGCGGCGGGCCGTGGGCCACTGGCCCACAACCCAAGGCGGTCACCCCCGGTTGGAGGCCGGGGCCACGTGGTCAACAACGCGTGGGCGGCGGTGCGGAGGACCTCCACCTGACAACTCAGGAGTGAAGCCACATGGCTCGTCTTGTTGGTGTGGATCTGCCACGCGAGAAGCGCGTGGAGATCGGCCTCACCTACATTTTCGGCATTGGGCGCACCCGCGCCAAGGAAACGCTGGCAGCCACCGGTGTCAGCCCGGACATCCGGGTCAAGGACCTGACCGACGCACAGTTGGTGGCCCTGCGTGACTACATCGAAGCGAACTACCGGGTCGAGGGCGATCTGCGCCGCGAGATCCAAGCCGACATTCGCCGCAAGGTGGAAATCGGGTCTTATCAGGGCATCCGGCACCGCCGGGGCCTGCCTGTCCACGGGCAACGTACCAAGACCAACGCCCGCACCCGTAAGGGACGCAAGCGCACCGTGGCCGGCAAGAAGAAGGCCGGCAAGAAGTAACCCAGCGCTAGTCCAACCAGGTTCGAAAGGAAAACAGGCATGCCCCCTAAGGCTCGCCAGGGCGCGCGGAAGGTGCGCCGCAAGGACAAGAAGAACGTCCCGCACGGTCACGCCCACATCAAGTCCACCTTCAACAACACCATCGTTTCCATCACCGACCCTTCGGGTGCCGTGCTGGCCTGGGCCAGTTCCGGCCAGGTGGGGTTCAAGGGTTCCCGCAAGTCGACGCCGTTCGCCGCTCAGTTGGCGGCGGAAGCGGCGGCCCGCCGGGCCCAGGAACACGGCGTCAAGAAGGTTGACGTGTTCGTCAAGGGTCCCGGGTCCGGCCGTGAAACGGCCATCCGGTCCCTGCAGGCCGCCGGCCTGGAAGTGGGTTCCATCACCGATGTGACCCCGCAGGCCCACAACGGCGCCCGGCCGCCCAAGCGGCGCCGGGTCTAAGGCTTGGCATCTGGGTGTCCGTGGCCGCTGGCGGCGGCGCGGCACCTGGGTGCTTGACCGGTGCCGGCCGGTCCCACCACGGGTTCCGGCACGGCGCCACCCATCCAGGGGCGGACCGAGTCCCCTGGGTGTTTCATCCGGAGCAGGGCCTCATATAGCGGTGGCCCTGAGATAAGGAAGATGTACCAGTGCTGATTGCACAACGTCCCACCCTGAGCGAAGAGGTTGTCACGCCGCATCGTTCGCGGTTTGTCATCGAGCCCCTGGAGCCGGGTTTCGGCTACACCCTGGGCAACTCGCTGCGCCGCACCTTGTTGTCATCCATTCCCGGCGCCGCCGTCACGTCCATCCGGATCGATGGCGTG
>JAISTN010000118.1 GCA_031272565.1 Bifidobacteriaceae bacterium | reverse complement strand
CAGGTCAACTAGCTGCGAGGCGGTGGTCTTGCCCATGCCGCCCGAGATGATGTCCGGCACGTCCTGCGCCGCGATTTCCTGCTGGAACTGCTGCTCAACACCTTCAGCAGTGGGGCCGCCAACCTCAAGGGTCACGTTCGGGTGAGCGTCCAGCCACGGCTGGGCCCATTCCTGGTACCACTCTTCGGTCAGAACCGGGGTGACGTTGGCCAGCATGCGCAGCGTCACGGGTTCGGCATCCTCAGTCGGTTCGGTCGTCTCGGTGGGCTCTTCCGGAGCCTCGGTGGTGGCGGTTTCGGTGGCTTCGGTAGTACCAGAGGTGCTGGAGCTGCTGGAGCCGTTCTTGTCGTTGGAGCAACCTGCCATGAAGCCGACAGCCAAAACGGCCCCGGTCAGGATTGCGATTGATCGCTTTGCGGTACGCATTGACCCTCCTTGGTCTGGTAATCATCTATCGATAGACGATTAGTAGCTTGAGGGCTAGCATACGAGACGCAGCCCGCCGCGTCAACCTGGCGCCTCCCCACAATACTGGGGAGCCGGGGCGGGCAGACGACTAGGAGCTGGCAATGAAGCAGAACCGCGTGGGGCGCACCGACGTCGAAGTGACCGAACTTGGCTTGGGCACCGCCCAACTGGGCGACCTCTACGAAAAGGCCGACCAGCAGTTGGCCGACGCCGTGATCGAGGCCGCCTGGGCCAGCGGCATCCGGTACTTCGACACCGCTCCACACTACGGCGTGGGCCTCTCAGAAAAGCGCACCGGGCGGGCACTGGCGGCCTATCCGCGCAGCGAGTTCGCGCTCAGCACAAAAGTTGGCCGCCTGCTGGTGCCAGGACCGGATGGCGAGCCGGTCCGCCAGCTTGATTACACCGCCAAGGGAGTGCTCCGCTCGCTCGACGAATCGCGCGAGCGCCTGGGCCTGGACCGGATCGACATCGCGCTGATCCATGACCCCACCGACGCCACCCCCAGGGACATGGAGAACGCCATCCAGGAAGCCGCCCCGGCCCTGGCAGAGGCGCGCGCCGCCGGGACCATCGGCGCCTTTGGCGTGGGCACCCGCGACAACGCTGCCCTGTTGCGCTTTGTCCGCGAAACCGCGGTCGACGTAGTGATGGTGGCCGGGCGCATGACGCTGCTCATGACCGAGGCCTTCGACGACCTGGTCCCGGAGTGCGCCGCCCGCGGCGTGTCCATCTTCAATTCCGCCATCTTCAACACCGGCATCTTGGCCAAGCCCCGGCCCACCCCCACCACCCACTTCGAATACGCGGCGCCAACGCCGGAGATGCTCGCCCGGGTGGAGCAGATGGCCGATGCCTCCGAGGCCCACGGCCTGACACTGCCGGAAGCGGCCATGGCCTTTGCCCTGGCGCCGGCCACCGTGGCGGCCGTGGTGGTGGGAGCTTCCAAGCCATCCCAGATTGAGCGCTCGGTGGCCTGGGCCACCACGCCGCGGGACCCAGCCGAGTTGGCGGCCCTGTGGCGTGACCTGGACCTGGACGGGTTCTTAAGGTAAAGAAGAGCGGCGAGTAGCGGATGGTATCGATTATCGCTAGACTGCTGAGTGACCCCACCGGTCCCCGCCCGCAGCGACGCGGTTCCGCCACACGGCGCTGACATGGGCAAATGGCGGCCAAGCTCGATAGAATCGCCCGTAGAGCACAGGAGGAAACGTGACCGAGACTGGAATCAACCGGCGCCTGTTGTCGGACCAGGTGTATGACCTCGTCCTCGCCTCAATTCTGGACGGCACAAGAGCCCCGGGTTCGCGGGTGGTCGAATCGGAAATTGCCCGCCAGCTTGGGGTTAGCCAAGCCCCAGTGCGTGAAGCCGTCAAGCGACTGGTCCACGCCGGCCTGTTGACATCAATCCCCCGCAACGGCTCCTACGTCACGGATGTGTCACCGGATGAGTACGGCGCCTCGCGCCAGATCCGCGGCGAAATCGAAGCCCTGGGGGCCTCCATCGCCGCCACCCAAGTCGAAGACACCGACGTCGAGACCCTACGGCAGATCGTGGCCCAGATGAGGGTCGCCCTTGATGCCAACAACTGGGCCGATTTCCGGTCGCTGGACGTGGAGTTCCACCGCACCGTGGTGAGAATCGCCGATGTCTCCATCCTGAGCCGCCTGTGGGACACCCTGGAACTGACCCTGATCAGCCAACGCGCCATCGGCGACCCAGGCTACCCCTACCAACGGGCCCACCTGCCGGGCTGGCACGAAGACCTGATCGACACCCTGATCAGCCATGATCCCCAGCTAGCGGCAGACGCCTTCCGCGAGCATGCCACCGGCAAGCGGGACCCTGAGCGGGACAAGGCCTAGTTCCTGTACCAAGCCGCCGCGCGGCCGCACCACACACCCAAGGATCAACCATGACCATTTCCCCAGCGGGGATTGCCTGCATCATGCCCGCCCTGGCCACGCCGTTCGCGCCCAGTGGCGCGGTCGCGCTGGACACCCTGCAACACCTGGTGACGCGGTACCTAGAAAAGGGCGTAGAAGGCCTGTTTGTCTGCGGCACCGGCGGCGAAAGCCTGCTGCTGTCCCTGGAGGAGCGCGAACGAATCCTAGAGACCGTGGTCGCCGCCAACGCCGGCCATGTGCCCGTGGTGGCGCACATCGGCGCCGTCAACACGGCCGATTCGATCCGGCTGGCCCGCCACGCCGAGGTCACCGGCGCGGACGCCATCTCCGCCATTCCGCCCGTCTACTTCAGCTACTCCAAGGCCGCCATTGTGGGCCACTACCAGGCCATCATGGACGCCACCGCCCTGCCCATGGTGCTATACAACATCCCCAGCCTGACCGGCATCGAGTTCTCCACCGACTGGCCGGAACTGCTAGGCGATCCCCGCGTGATTGGCGTCAAGCACACCAGCGGCAACATCTCCGGCTTGGCCCAGATGACGGCCGCATACCCCGACGTGACCTTCCTAGGCGGTTTCGACGACCTGTTCGTGCCCGCCCTGGCCGTGGGCGCCAAGGGCGCCATCGGCGTCACCGCCGGTAGCTGCTTCGAGTTGTACCGGGCGGCGCGAGAGCATTTCCAGGCCGGCCGGACCGATGACGCCCGCCGCGTCCAGGGCTATCTCGCGGAAGTGTTGCAGACACTGTTCGCCAACGACCTGTACCCGGCCGCCAAGTATCTGGCAGAACGCGACATCAAGCCGCTCACGCTGGGCGGTTGCCGCCCGCCGTTCCGGCCGCTCAGCCCCGAAGGCCAAGCCAACATGGACCTGCTGTTGGCCAAACTCGAAGGCTGGATCAGCCAAGCCTGAGCCTCCCCCCGGCTCTGGGATGCTGCCCGAGCCTCAATCCAGCAGGATGCAACTGGTGAAGGCCAGGGTCAGGGGCCCGTGGTAGTAGGGCAGGCCATTGCGCTCACAAACCTCTGAGACGATCAAGCCGGAAGCCTCCATCGAGGCGTGAGCCAAGCCAGGTAGGCGGCACGGCTGGGCCGGATAGGTGCACTGCGGGCACAGGCTGCAAGCCCCCGCCCCCAGCGGCCACTGGCGCGGGAAGGAACCGGCCAGGCCGGCCACCAACTGCCGGAAGCGCTGCTTGTGGCGCCGTTCCGCCGCCTCCATGCCCTCCAAATCGAACTGGTCCTCCAGCCGGCCCACGGTCTGGACCAGCACGCCCCAGCGGTAACGCCCCAGCCGCTCGGTGGTTTGGGCCAAGGTGCCGCAGGCCGGCGGACACATCCAGTTCTTACCGAAGGCGTGGCACTTGTCGGCCGCGCACCATTCGCGCACCTCCGGGTGGGCCTCCAAGGTGGCGGCGTCCAGTTTGGCGATGGCTTCGAAGCCCAGGTCAGAGGCCAACCCCGCCGCCCCGTCATAGTCCTGGTAGGGCGGTTCGGCAAAGCCGATCTGCTCCATGAAAGCCTCTGTGAAGCGGGCATCGGACGACAGTTCGACGTAGCGGACCCCCCCGGCCAAGTCCGCCAGGGCCGCCCGGCCGGGCGCCGTCAGGGCCCTGATCGCACCTTCCAGGGCGGCATTACCCACCGCCGTGACCCGGCCGGCCAGCACCGGTGGCAGCAGGCCAATCGTCTTCATTGAGCGGGGCCGCAGATGGGTGCCGAAGCCGCCCGCCAGGTAGACCCGGGCGACATCGGCCGCCTGCAAGCCGGCCTCCGCCAACAGCACATCCAAACCGGCCGCGATGGCGCCCTTGGCCAGTTGCAGTTGCCGCACGTCCGCCTGGCTCAGGTAGACCTCCGGTGTCAACACCAGACGGGCCACCTCGGCCGGTGTCGTGTAGGCCGCCAGGTGAGGCGCCACCTCTGTGACGAAGCGCAGGTAGCCCGTCTCATCGACCAACCCCAGGTCAAGGGCGGCGGCCAAGGCATCGACAATGCCGGAACCGCAGATTCCAGTCGGATCGGCCCCGGCAATGGTGGTGAAGCGTAACTGGCCCGCCCCAGCCGTCACCCGGTCGATGGCGCCGGCCACCGCCGGCTGGCCGCACTCCAGATTGGCGCCCTCAAAGGCCGGGCCAGCCGCGGCCGCACAGGCCACAATGCCACTAGGGGTGGCCAGCGCCATCTCGCCGTTGGTGCCCAAGTCCAGCAAGAGGGCGACCTGACCGTCCGGTTGGTCCAGGGCACAGGCCAACAGGCCGCCGGTGATGTCGCCGCCCACGTAGCCGGCCACGGCCGGCAACAGGTAGGCCTGGGCCCCGGGCTGGCCTGGCAGGCCCAGGCTGGCCGCCGGGCGGGTATCGCCAAACAGTGACAGCGGTTGAAAGGGGGCCTGCCCAATCGATTCTGGTGACAGGCCGTCCAGCAGGTGCAGCATGACGGTGTTCCCGGCCATGGCGTAACCGCCGATTTCGCCCGCGGCGGCCCCGGCCTGTTCCAGCAGGTAGTCCACCATGGCAGCCAGTTGCTGCCGGATGGCGCCAGTCAGAGCTTCCAGTTGGCCCTCGGTGGCCGCCGTGATGCGGGCAATCACGTCCGCGCCCCAGTCCCCCTGGTCGTTGCGGTCGGCCACTGAACCAACCGTCACGCCGGAGTCCAACTCCACCAGAGCCGCCACCACCGTGGTGGTGCCCACGTCGATGGCGACGCCAAAGCGGGCAGGCTCGCCGCCCGCCGCCGGGGCAGAGGCGGGCGGTTGCCAGGGCGGGCGGGCCGGCCCTGTGAAGCCAGCCTGGATGGCTAGCTGGGAAGCCTGGTCCAACCAGATATCCAGCGCCTCAAGGACGGGATGGGGGGCGGCATCGCTTGCCGTCAAATGGCAAGCCAAGACAGGTTTGGCCGCTGGCTGATCTGCACCCACCCGGACCAAACACTTGCCGCAGGTGCCACGCCCGCCGCAAGGGCCAAACACCCCCGTAACGCCGGCCGCCCGGAAAGCCTCCAGCAGGCCGACCCCGCGTGCCACCGGCACCGGTTGCACGGTGCCGTCGGTGCGGTGCACCCGGATCAGCCAACCATTCACAGACCGAATCCTAAAGGGTGACTCGTGATCCCCTGGCGGCTGCGGAGCCGCCAAAGTGGTCGCGGACCAAGTCAGTCCTCTTCGCCGATGTCCTCATTCCACAGTGTCGGCTCGTCGCGAATGAAGGACTCCATCAATTCGATGCAGTCCGGGTCATCCAGCACAATCATCTCGACGCCACGGGCCTTGAGTTGCTCCTCACCACCCATGAACGTGCGGTTTTCGCCGATGATCACCCGCGGGATGCCGTACAGCAGCATGGCGCCGGTGCACATGTCGCAGGGCGACAGCGTTGTCACCATGGTGGAGCGGGCGTAGACGCTGGCCGGCAACCGGCCGGCATTCTCCAGGCAGTCCGTTTCGCCGTGGCGAATGGCGCTGGCCATCTGGACCCGCTGGTTGTGGCCCACCGCCAACAACTTGCCGTCCACGTACAGGGCCGCGCCGATGGGAATGCCGCCCTCCGCCCGGGATTCGCGCGCCGCCGCCAAGGCCGGGGCCAGCATGGCCTTGAAGT
>JAISTN010000384.1 GCA_031272565.1 Bifidobacteriaceae bacterium | reverse complement strand
GGCGCCGGGACCCGCCCGGAGGCCACCGCCATCCAGCCGCCAGGGCCACCGGCGCGCCCCGCCAGCCAGCCTGGAACCGTGCAGCCCGCCCCGCTCTGGCAACGCTGCCGGGCCAAAGTGGCCAACGCCATGACGCCGCTGCCCTGGCCCGACCAAGCCGCCCACAGCCGGATCGTCCGGCGCTCCCGGGACATCGGCAGCGCCACCGCCGTGGTGATGGCGGCCATCAGCCCGCTGCTGCACTTCGGCTACCCGTTCGCCCTGCTCAACCTGCTGGTGGCCGGACTCACCTGGACCATCCTGACCGTGGCCAGCCGCACCGGCCGCTTTGACCTCTGCTACATCCTGACCTGCATCACGGTCTTCCTGCTGACCTACCCAGCCGAGTTCGTCACCGGCGGTACCAACCACGGCCCCATGCCCTTCTTCTTCGTCTTCGCCTTGGTGGTCTCCGCCTTCATGGTGCAGGGCTGGCGCTTTGTGCTGATCGCCGCCGCCGAGCTGACCGACTACACCGTTGTCTGGCTCCTGACCGCCCCCTCCACGGTGGCCGACGCACACGACATCGGCGGTAACCAAGACCTGTTCGTGGCCCAGTTGCTGGGCTGCCTGGCGGCCGGCCTGTCACTGGCCATCGGCATGCAACTGCTATTGCGTTCCTACCTCAAAGAGAACCAACGGGTGAAACAGCAAAACGAAACCCTGGCCCGCAGTTCCAAAGACAAAGACACCTTCTTGGCAGTAGTGGCCCACGAACTCAACACACCCCTGGCCATCATGTCCGCCCATGCCGAAGAAGGCCGCGATTCGCTGACCCTGGACCCAGCTCACCACGACTGGGATAAGGCCGCCAAGAATATGGCGGCGATCACAGCCGAGTCCCAACGCCTGGGCAAAATGGTGACGGAACTGCTGGACACCGTCCGCATCAACGACGGCACCTTGGAGTTGCACCTGCACCGCGAAGACCTGTCGGAGATCATCCAGCAAGTCATGACCACCTGCGCCCCGATGTGCGCCAAGCGAGGCAACCGGCTGACCCTGGAACGGGGCGGGGCCAGCCCCGTGGTGCTGGCGGACCGGGCCCGGCTGATGCGGGTCTTCCTGAACCTGATCGCCAACGCCAACCGCCACACCGACCACGGCTCCATCACCGTCAGCGTGCACACCGCCGAAGGCTACGCCGAGGTCCACATCGCCGACACCGGCGAAGGCATGGACCAGGCCACGCTGGACCGGATCTTCAACCGGGGAGGTGCCGGCCAACCCGGCGGTGGCGTCCTGGCCCTGCCACCGGCCGGCACCGACTGGCACGGCCTGGGCTTGGGGTTGCGCATCGCACGGCACATTGTGCGCCGGCACGGCGGCGAACTGAGCCTGACCAGCACCATCGGTCAGGGCACGGTGGCCCGGTTCACTATTCCGTTGGGAAACTGACCCGCTGGAAGACGTACCGTAGGTCGTCCGTCAACGCCAACTCGAAGGGGCTGTCCTGGTCCAGCTTCAGCTTGCGCCTCAGGTTGGAGATGTGGACACGCACCGTGTTGGTGGGGACGCCGCTGGTGTCGTTCCACACCGCCTGCAGCAATTGATCCTGCGTAAAGCCCCGCCCGGCGTTGGCGGCGAAGAAGCCCAGCAGTTTCAGTTCGGTACCGGTCAGCTTCAGCGGCACCCCGTTCAGCGTGGCCAAGCCGGCCAGCAGGTCGATCCGCAAGGGCGGTAGGTCGATCTGGGCGGCCGTGCCCGGGCCGGCCCGCCGCAACTGGCTGCCCACCCGAGCCGCCACCACGTCCAGGCTGAACGGTTTGGTGATGTAGTCGTCACCACCGGCCGCCAGCCCCTTGACCACGGCCGCGTCGTCGCTCAGCGCGGTCAGGAAGATGATCGGGGCGGCCGTCAACTCACGGGCCTGTACAGCCAGGTCGAGGCCGGACCCGTCCGGCAGCATGACGTCCAGCAGCAACAGGTCTTGGTGGTCGGCCAGCAACTTGGCCCGGGCCGCCGCCACCGTGCCCACCGTGGTCACCTCGTAGCCTTCGGCTTCGAGGCGACGTTGGATGACACTGGCCAACTCGGCTTGGTCTTCCACAACTAAGATGCGCGGCTTGACTTGGTCCACGGCCTCCCCCCGGGATGCTTGCACTTCGATCTTAACTCAGGTCCCCGCTGGCTGGTCTGGGGCCTGTCCGCCGATGTCGTTCGCGGCAGCCAGACAGAAAGAGGCCCGGCGCGGCAGCTCAAGAGCCCCTGAAGCCACCGCGCCGGGCGCACGTGTTCGAGCGTGTGCTGTTCCCCCAGCTGACGCTCGGGCTGTCCCCGCAAGACACGGGAGTACAGCCGCGCAAGGAGCCCCTTCGGTCCCTTGGACTCCATGCGCTTGGAAGGCTCGGTGATCGACCCGGAGAGAAAACGGGAACGAACCCGGCATTCCAAACTTTCGATGCACGTTGCAGGTCTGCACGTCCACCGCTATTCAGTTAACCATCACAAGACCAGTGGGCCTTCCGATCCCCATCAGTGTGGCCCGGCCTTTGTCCAATAGCTTAGGTTGCGCGCCAGCCGAACGCCAGGCCCTCCGGGGCCCCTGACAGGCCTCCTAGCTGCGGAAACGCGGTCTGAGCAGGCACGATTACAGTTTCGTTATTTCACCCGTGGGCGTGTTTCTTAGGTAAAATCTCCCTCCTTTGGGCCCAGATGCGCGGGGCTTGCCAAGCCGGGACGGCCTAACCCATGTTCCGGCTGGCCAGGCGGCGATAGCCGGGACCGGACCCGGGCCAGTGGTCCCAGGCCAGCGGCAGGATGGGACAATGGTGCCCATGGTTCAGCCGCCACGCGAGGTGCCACCCCAGACACGCCCCACCGGCGGCTTTTGGCGCGACATAGCCACCCCCATCCCTTACCCCCTGGGGCCGCCACTTTCCCGCCTGACCCAGATGATCGGTTTTGCCGGCGCGGCCGTCGCGGTGGCCATGGGGGTGCTGGCCGCCTTCATGGACGGTGCAACGGCGGTTGTTCTGGGCAACACCTGGATCGCCGTGGTGGTGATCGGCGTCATGGCCTACATCAACATCACCGGCGAATACGACCGCGGTTACACCGCCATCGTGATCCTGGTCTTTCTGGGCGGGTTCCCCTTCCTTTACCTGGTAGGCGGCCCCTACCGCCCCGCCATGGTCTACTTCTTCATGCTGGGCCTGGCCCTGACCTCGCTGATGGTCCAGGGGCCCACCTACTTCATCCTGGCCTGTCTTGAGGTGACCGCCTACACCACCTGCTGGGCGCTCAGCCTGACCGGCCTGATCGGCACCGCAGAACAACGAGCCCAAGCCGAGTTCACCCGCTGGAGCATCCTGGAAGGGGTGGCCCTGGTCAGCGTGGAAGTGGTGCTGAGCGGCTCCGCCTTCGCCTTGGCCCGGTTCTTCCTGGTGATCCGCTACCAAGCCGTCTTGCAGAACCGGGCCCTCGAAGCCATGAGCCGCGACAAGGACAAGCTGCTGGCCACGGTGGCCCATGAACTGAACACGCCCCTGGCCGTCATCAGCGCCATCGCCGATGAAACCCGCGCCTCGCTGCGCAGCCAAGGCAAGACCGCCACCAACGACGCCTGCGCCCGCGGTGTCGAGGTGGTGGGCAGTGAAGCCCGCCGCCTGGGCGACATGGTGGGCCGCCTGCTGGACCTCTCCCGGCTGACCGAGGGCCACATGCCCATCACCCTGCACCAGGAAGACCTGGGCGAAGTGATCGAGCAAGTCATGCCGGTCTGTGCCCGCATGTGCCAGCCCAACTCCGACACTCTGCGGCTGGCGCCGGGTGATGCCGACCCTTTGGTGCTGTGCGACGCGGGGCGAGTGCGGCAAGTCATAGTCAACCTGGTGGCCAACGCCGCCCGCTACACCCGCAACGGCTCCATCACCATCGCCATGGACCAGGACGATCAATTCGCCATCGTCACCGTCACGGACACCGGCGACGGCATGCCGGAAGAGACTCTCAAGCTGGTCAACAGCGGCAACACCGCGGTGCCCTCCAAGACCGGCCTGGGACTTGGCCTGGCCCTGTCACGGACCATCATTCACCGCCACGGCGGCGTCATGACGGTGACCTCGGAAGAAGGCGTTGGCACCTCGGTGCGGTTCACATTGCCGCTGGGCGGCGATCAGTAGGTCAGACGGCGGAAGACGTAGCGCTTGTCGCGGGTCTGCACCAGGCTGAACGGGCTGGCCGAATCGATGTGCAGCTTGCGCCGCAGGCGCGACACGTGGACCCGCACCGTGTTGGTGGGCACGCCCGTGTCGTCGCCCCAGACGGCCTCCAGCAGATCCGCCTCGCCAAAGCCCCGGCCCATGTGCCGGGCAAAGTGCACCAGCAGCTTGAACTCGGTGGCGGTCAAGCGGATCAACTCGCCATCCAGGGTCACCCGGCCGGCCTCGATGTCGATGGTCAGCGGGTCCATCTCGATGGTGGTGGCCCCCCGCAGGCCGGCCCGGCGGAGTTGCGAGTTGACCCTGGCGCCCACCACATCCAGGCTGAAGGGCTTGGTGATGTAGTCATCCCCGTGGGCGCTCAAGCCACGCACGATGGCGTC
>JAISTN010000378.1 GCA_031272565.1 Bifidobacteriaceae bacterium | reverse complement strand
CGGGGTTGGGCCGTTGCCGAAAGGCTTGGGGTTCCGGTCACCGTGGGGGTGGCAGTGGCCGATGACGTGCCGCCAACCAGGGGGCCAACCGCCTCGTCCGTGGTGGGCTCGACCCATGTCACCCCCAGGCCAATCCCCAGGTTGATGAACAGGTAGACCACCGCCACCGTGATGTCCATGCACAGCGGGTGGCGCTCCGCAAAGCGGCGGATGGGGCCGGGCTGCGGAATGGCTGGCCCATCGTCGCCCAGGCTGGCACCCTGGATGACCGGCGGTACCGGGGCAGGCAGCTTGGCCTGCCGTGCGCCTTTGCGACGCCGCGCCATGGGCTTTTTCCCTTCTGTCTGGGGCTGGCCGGGATCCGGGGCTGGACCGAACCGCTGGGTTAAGCGTATTGGCGCGCCGTGTGACCCTCCTGCACACGGCGCGCCAAGCCTGGCAAACTCTGACTATGCGTCCCGCCTGGTAAAGGTCACATAGGCACCCACCAAAGACAGGACCACCCAGCTTGCCAGGACGGCCGCCGCACCCACCTGGCCGCCAATCAGGTAGCTGTCGTCACCGGCGATCAGCGCACCGGCCGCCTGGTCGGGCAGAGCCGCCTTGAGGTACCCACCAACCTTGGTTGAAGACAGGAAACTCAGCAGGATGGGCAGCACCAACAGCAGGCCGAGCACAATGGCCATGCCACCGGCGGTGGAACGGGTGATGAAACCGGCGCCCACGGCGATCAGAGCAATGACGGCAACGTACACCACACCCAGGACCATCTGCCGCACGCCCTCGGAGTTCAGGACCGGATCGAGGCCGCGAGCGCTCAGGATGCCGGCGCCGATAGCCCAGGAGGCCACGGTCAGGACGGCGGAGACCAGGACCGCGCTGCCGGCAATGACAAAGGTCTTGGCGGCAAACACCGAACCGCGGCGCGGCGCGGCGGACAGGGTCGACCGAATGGCGCCGCTGGAGTATTCGGAGCCGATCGCCAGGACGGCGAAGACCGTCACCAGGATCATGGCGGTCTCCACCACGGCGGTGGTGGCCAGGTTCAACAGGGCGGTGCTGGCATCGCTTTCACCCAGGAAGACGCCGGTCTCACCGGCCTCTGGAGTGGAGAACTGGGCGAAGGCCGCCATGGCACTGGTGATACCCAGCGCGCAGACGGCGAAGATGCCCAGCAACAGCCAGGTGGAACGGACGGAACGGACCTTGATCCACTCCGACTTGACGATCCGCGGCAGGGTCAGGCGCGCGGTGCGCGGGCGGGCGGTAGCAGCGGGGGTGGCGGCGATGGCGGTCATGACAGGGCTCCTTCAAGAACTGGGTTGGCCGAACGGTATTCGACGGCGCTATCGGTCAGGCTCATGTAGGCCTCTTCGAGGCTTGAGGTGATGGGGGTCATTTCGTAGATGATCCAACCGTTGGCGGCGGCGGCTTCGCCGATCTGCTTGACGCCAATGCCAGTCAGGACCAGCGTCTCGGCGTCTTGCGCGGTGACGGTGACGCTGGCCGAAGCCAGCGTGGCGGCGATCTGGGCGGCCTGCGGGCTGCGCACGCGGGTGGCCTCTTCGGAAGCGCCGGCGATGATCTCGCCGATTGGGGCATCAGCCAGCAGTTGGCCGCGGCCAATGATGATCAGGTGATCCGCCGTTTGGGACATTTCGCTCATCAGGTGGCTGGACAGGAAGACTGTGCGGCCCTCCGCCGCCAGCGAGCGGGCCAGGCGGCGCACCCACAGGACGCCTTCCGGGTCCAGGCCGTTGACCGGCTCATCCAGCACTACCACGGCCGGGTCGCCCAACAGGGCGGCGGCGATGCCCAGGCGCTGGTGCATGCCCAGCGAATAGGTCTTGGTGCGCTTCGAGGCGACGGCTTCCAGCCCGGTCGCTTGGATCATTTGCTCCACGCGGCGCTTGGAAATGCCGTTGGTGGCGGCCAGTGCCAGCAGGTGGGCCCGGCCGGACCGGCTGGGGTGCACCGACTTGGCGTCCAGCAGGGCGCCCACCTTGGTGAGCGGCGCACGCTGGGCGGCCAGGGGCTTGCCGTCAATGGTGACACGGCCCGCGGTAGGCCGGTCCAGTCCCATGACCATGCGCATAGTGGTTGACTTGCCGGCGCCGTTGGGGCCCAGGAAGCCAGTCACCAGGCCGGGCTTGACGGTGGCCGTCAGCCCGTCGACAGCCAATTTGGTGCCGTACCGTTTGGTCAGTCCTTCCATCTGGATCATCTGTCTGCTCCTTCATTGGTAAAGCTTGGGTGGGGACCGGGCCGGAGCCCGGGTCTTGTGACACCAATGACACTACGGATCAGGCAACGGCGCCTGGCACCTCCGGAAGGCTGAAATTATGGCTCTGAACTGCTCGTTCGCAAGGCTGGCGGCCTCCTCCGGGCGGCGGAGGCGAGGCTCGTCCGGCTGGCCGAACGCCTTGCCGAAACCCCAGGTGAGGCCGTGGGACCCCCCAGGTCCGGCCCAAGCCGGGCTGCCTACGCTGGAATCGGCGCCGTCAGGTGATACCGGCCGTAGGGCAGGTTGATCTGGCCCACCGTGGCGGTCATGCCAAAGGGCACAGCCAAGTCCAGCACCAGGCCGCCGCCTTCCAGTTGCCAGTCGACCGCCAGTTCACCCAGCCGGGTGGCCAGCCGGGTCTTGGCCCAGGTCACCCCCGGGGCGGGCCGCGGCTGGATCAGGACACGGCTGTAGCCAGGGGCGGCCGGCACCACGCCGGCCACGTTTTCGTAGACCCACTTCATGGCGGCCCCGTAAGCCGGATGGTTGAGCGACAGCATGACGTCGCCATCGGCCGTATCCATGTCGAAACTGCGGATGGCGCCCGTCTCGTCGTAGACGTCCAAGCGTTCCCACACCGTGGTGGCGCCCAGCGCCACTTGGCCCAGCCACGAGGGCGGCTCGGTGCGCAGCAACATGCGATAGGCGGTGGCAGTGTGGCCGTGGTGGCTCAAGGCCTGGAGCACGATGGCGCCCCCCACCAAGCCGGTACCGATGCGCCC
>JAISTN010000364.1 GCA_031272565.1 Bifidobacteriaceae bacterium | reverse complement strand
CCAGGCCAGGGCAGCTTGGTGCAATGCCCGATGCCGCACGGCCGGGTGCGCCTGCGCCAACGGCTTGACCTGCAACGACAGGGCAGCCCCGCTGGGTGGCGCGCCAGGGGCGGCGGCGGTTAGTGCCGCCGCCGCCCGGAACAATTCGGCCGCCTGGGCGTCGAGATAGTCCAGGTCTTGCCGCACCGCTGCCGCCGTGCGGGCCAGGGCCGGCACCACGCCCGGTCCCAAGGCTTCCGCCGCGGCCGGGATCACCGCCGCCCGCACCGCCGCCCGCACCGAGGTGTATGGGCCGCCCGGCAGATTGGTTGGGTCCTGCCAGGGGGCCAGCCCCAAGGCCCGGCAGATCGCCTCCGTAGCGGACCGGCGCAACTCCAGGAACGGCCGGGCAAACACGCCGCGCGCCGGTGGCATGCCCGCCAAGGCCCGGGCGCCCGATCCCCTGGCCAGCGCCAACAGCACCGTTTCGGCTTGGTCGTCCATGGTGTGGCCCAACAGCACGGCCTGCGCCCCAAGTTCGCCGGCGACCGCCCGCAACGCCTGGTAGCGGGCCTGCCGCGCGGCCGCTTCCAGCCCCGCCGGATCCGCCCGGTCGACCTCTACCCGGCGCACCACCACCGGCTCAAGCCCCAAGCTGCGGCACTGGTCCGCCGCCCGGCCGGCCACGCCGCCCGAGCCTTCCAACAGGCCGTGATCCACCACCACCGCGCCGGCCCGCCAGCCAGCCCGGGGGGCTTCGACGGCGGCCGAGGCCGCCAACGCCAGCGAATCCGCTCCCCCTGAACAGGCCACCAACACCAGCGGCTGGGTCCCGCCCTGGGCCGGGGTTCCTGCCGGTTGGCGGGCGGCAGGCACCGAACCCGCCGGGTCGCCGCGGGCCACCAAACCCGCCTTGGCGCCATCGGCGGCCTGCTCAAGCCAATGCCGCACCGCTACCCGGCCGGCCGCCACCGCCGGATCCAGCGGCCCCAGCCCGGCCTGGCTCATGCGCCGTGAACCCGAGCCACCCAGGCCGCCGGGTTGTCCATCTCCTCTGGGCTTGGCAGGTTGGCCTCCGTCGCCCAAACTGCGCCCAACCCCTCATGGCCCACCTCCGCCAGCACCGCCCGGACAAAGGACGCCCCCTGGACATACTGGGCCGTCTTAGCCTCGATCCCAGCCAGCCGCCGCACCGCCCGCTCCAGGCGGCCCCGGGCCACCCGTTTGGCATCAAACTTAGGGCGCAGTTGCTCAATCGACCGGACCACCTTGGGGCCCACCGCATCCATGATCACATCGGCATGGCCCTCCAGCAGCGACATGGTGGCCGTCACCTGGGCCAGCAACTGCGCCTGGCGGCGAGTCAGCAAACCCTCCACCGGCGTAGACGCCTCGCCCTTCTCCTTGAACAACTCCGGCAATTCCCGGGCCGCCGCCAACAGGCGGCTGATGGTGCCACCCGCTTCTTCGTCTTCATCCTGCGCGATCTCCGCCAGGCGGCCCTTCAACCAGTCCGCCAGCCAGGGGGCAGCCGCGAACTGGGCAGCGTGAGTGGCCTCATGCAAGGCAATCCAAAGATGGAAATCCCGCGGATCCGCCCCCAACTCCCGCTCAAACCGCAACACATTGGGCGCCACCAACACCACCCGGCCCCGGCCCGCCAACGCGAACGGGTCAAACTGACCCAAGACCCGGGCCGACATCACCGCCAGCAAACCACCCAACTGGGCCCCCGCCAGGTTCCGGGTCACCCAGGGCGCGCCATCGTCCTTGATTGAACCCTCAATCAGAACCTCGGCCATTTGCACATTGGCCTTGACCAAGCCACGCCGGTCAACCACCGCCACCGGCACCTGGGAGGCCGCCTTGCAGGCCTCGTCCAAACCCGTAATCTCCGCCACGTAACCCAAGGCGGAACCGGCGCTGCGATGCAAGTCCGCCACCAGGGAGATCGCCTCCGGCGCGGCGCAGGACGGCCCGGGCAACAGCCCGGTCTGGCCAATTCTGAGGGCCAGGGCGTAGTTGATCTGGGGAGTCATTCCATAACCATAACCGACCTGGTGGGCGGGCGTGTTGCGCCGTCGTGCCGGGATTTGCCTACATGGCCGCCAGGCCGGCCACATAGGCGTCCAGGGCCGCCCGCACTGTGTCCGTCCAGATCGCGGCGGAGCCGTCCGCCATGACCGCGAAAGCGATCTGCCTGCCTGATGCGGTCTGCACCACCCCGGCCAGCGAGTTGACCCCCGTCAGCGAACCGGTCTTGGCCCGGGCGTTGCCGGCTGCCGGGTACTCCAGCAGCCGCCCACTCATGGTGCCTTCCAGGCCAGCCACGGCCAAGCCCCGCTGGATGGGCCCCAGGGTGCCATTCTGGGCCAAGACCAGCAGTTCGGTCAGGGTGGCGGGGCTGACCACCGAATCGTGGGACAGCCCGGAACAATCCACCGGGTGGGCGCCGGCCGGGTCAACGCCCAGTGCTTCCAGCGTGATCCGGATGCCTTCCGCACAACCCTCGAAGCTGCCCGCCTGGCCGGCCGCCACCGCCGCCACCCGGCCCAGCGATTCACTCAGCACGTTGTCCGACATCTGCAACTGCCAGGCCAGCAATTCCCGCAGCGGAGCCGATTCGACCCGGGCCACCTCGTGGGCTCCGGCCGGCGCCGGGCTGCGGGTGACTTCGCCCGTCACTGTCAAGGCCGGCAAAGCCAAGGAGGTGTCCTGGCCCGCCTCCACCAACTTGGCCTGGAACTGTTGGGCGGCCGCCAAGGCCGGGTCCTCCAGGTAGGTCTCCCCATCGAAGGCCTCCCCGGACCGGCCCGAATAGATCTCGATTGGGTAGATCGGGCTGCCCCAGGTGGTGGTGGGGCTCCACGCCCAATCCGTCAAGACTGTGGGGCCGGTAAACAAACTGTCATCCAGGGCGACCGTCACCTCGGTGATGCCCTGGCCTCGCAGCGTCAGCGCCGCCTCCCGGGCCAGGTCACCCAACCCGGCATGGCCCATGACGGCGTCCGGATTCCCGGCATCGGGCGCCAACAGGACGTCGCCGCCGCCCACCAGCGTCAACGCGGCCGTGGTGGGGCCGGTCCGCAGGGCCACCACCGTGGTGGACAGGCTACTGGAAGCCCCCAGTTGCACGATGGCGCTCGCGGCGGTCAGGATTTTCAACGTCGAGGCCGGAATGTGAGGCTGGGCGGCCGAGGCATACAGTTCCGCTCCGGTCAGCACATCGCGCACGTGCACGCCCAGGCTGGTGCCAATCAACTCGGCCGGCAAGGTGGCCGCCTGGAGTTCGGCCAGGTCTTCCTGGGAGGGAAACGGCGCCTCGGGGTCCAACGGTTCGGCCACCGGAGTCAAGGTCAGGCCCGGCTCGGCGCGTTGGACCGTGGCCTGCTGGGCGGCGGCCGGTTCGATGCCGGCCGGTAGCGTTGCTGCCACCTGGGAGGCTTGGCCCAGGGCCGGCATCGGCGGCTGCCCTGTGCCGCCCGCGGCCGGAACGGTACTGCCACCCGTCAGTAGCGGCAGCGCAACCAGGGCCGTCAGAACCGCCGTCCTTGCCGATCTCTTGACCAAAGCCACACTCTTCCTGGGTTTTCGCCAGCTTGTCCTTATATCCTATGAGGTGATTCATGGTCCCGCGGTGGCCCCACAGCAGCCAACGGACAATGAACCAACTGATGAGTTGGATTCCTCCGCTGTCCGGTGGGGTGGCGCACGCCGCGCCCGCCAACGGACCTTGGGGGGCCCGCTGCCAGCCGATGTGACCCTGGAGTCCACCATGACCACCAAGCCCGCCAAGAAGTCCACCGCCCTCCACACCGACCACACCACGCCGGGCACGGACAAGCCGCTCGAGTTCGACGTCACCATCGAGATCCCCAAGGGCAGCCGCAACAAGTACGAGGTGGACCATGAAACGGGCCGCATCAAGCTGGACCGGATGCTGTTCACCGCCACCCGCTACCCGGATGACTACGGCTTTGTGGATGGCACGCTGGGTGAAGATGGCGATCCGCTGGACGCCCTCGTGTTGCTCGACGAGCCGACCTTCCCCGGTTGCCTGATCCGCTGCCGCGCGCTGGGCATGTTTCGCATGACGGATGAAAAGGGCGGCGACGACAAGGTGCTGTGCGTCCCGGCTGATGACACCCGGGCGTCCTGGCGCCAAGACATTGACGACGTCTCCGAATACCACCGGCTTGAGGTACAGCACTTCTTCGAGATCTATAAGGACCTGGAGCCCGGCAAGTCGGTGGAAGGCTCGCACTGGACCGACCGGGCGGCGGCGGAAGAAGAGATCCTGCGCTCCTTCAAGCGGGCCGAGGAAGCCGCCGTCTTTGGGCACTAGGAACCGAGACGCGGGGCTGATGCCGCGGGTGTGAAGCCGCGCTAGACCCGCCCGGCCCAAGTGGTGGTGTTGGCCCACCGCACCGACACCTCACGGACGTAGGCGCCGGTATGTGGCGCCTCGACCATCATGCCGTTGCCGGCGTAGAGCGCCACGTGGTAGACCCCGGAACCCTGGTCCCAGAAGATCAGGTCACCTGGACGCATCGAGTCATAAGGAATCTTGGTGGCTGCGGCATACTGCGCTGCCGCCGTCCGCTGAATCCATTTGCCGGTGGCGTTCAGGTAAGCCTGCGAAGTCAACCCGGAACAGTCGAACGAATCCGGCCCGTTGCCACCCCACTGGTAGGGCTTGCCGATCTGCGCCCGGGCCCACTCCAGGGCGGCCGCCGCGGCGGCGTCGGAACTGACGTTGCCGTCGCTGGGCGGCGGCGTCGGGTCAGGGTCCGGCGCCGGGTCGGTGGTGGGCTCGGTGCTGGGAGTGTCCGATGGCGCGTCACCGGGGTTGTCCGCCGGCTGGCTAGGAGTCGGTGTGGGGGTGGGCTCGGCTGTTTGGGTGGGCTGCTGGGTTGGCTCCTGAGTTGGCGTGGGAGTAGGCGTGGTCTGACCCAGCAGGCGCCGCTGCTCCTCCAACCGTTGCTGTTCCGCCAGCCGGTTGGCTTCCTCGATGCGGCGCTGTTCGGCGGCCGCTTCCGCCTCGACCGTGGTTTGGCGCTTTTCCGCCAGTTCCTCCAACAGTTGCTGGTGTTCCACCTCGGCGGCCTCTTCGGCTGCCAGGGCGGCAGCGGCGGCATCGGCGGCCGCTTGGGCCTTGCCTTCCGCCTCGGCCGCCAGGGCCGCCTGGAGTTCGGCCGCGTCGGTGGCCCGGATCTGGGCCTGTTCGGCGGCCTGTTCGGCCACCGCCAGTTGGTTAGAGGCCCGCCGCGTGCTGGAGCCCACCACATGCAACATGGCGCCGCGGTCCAGGGCCTCGTCCAACCCGCTGGAGGACAAGAAGGGTTCCAGCACGCCCAGTTCGGTGCTGGACTGGCTGGTGGCTACCGCTACCCGGGCCAGGGTGCTGCGGGCCGATTTCAGATCCTGCTCGGCTTGAATGGCCGCCGCGTTGGCCTGGTCGGCCGCCTCGGTGGCGGCGGTTAGTTCTTCGGCCGCCGCGTTGTAGGCCTCGGCCGCCAAGGCGGCCGTCGCCTGGGCCGATTCGGTCTGCGCCCGCAGATCGTCCAGCATGGCTTCGAGTTCGGCCACCGAGGCCTCGGCGATCTGTTCCTGGCGGCGGGCTTCCGCCACCGCCGGGTCGTCATCATTAGGATCCGCGACAGCGGGCAGCCCGGTAACGCCGATGGCCAGCACCAGGCCGGCGGCGGCAATCACCCGGGCCAAACGCGATTGTTGGGCGCGCATGGAACAGTCCTAACCACGCCCACCAAGGGGCGCCGAAACAGGGAAGA
>JAISTN010000346.1 GCA_031272565.1 Bifidobacteriaceae bacterium | reverse complement strand
ACCCGCCCCCACCTGATTGGCTGAGGGCGCCGCTTGGCTTACGGCGCCGGGTTTACCTTGCGCCGCCGGCCGGGCGCCCACCAGGCCTTTTCGCCCAGCAGGGTCAAGGCGGCCGGGATCAGGCCCAGGCGCACCACAAAGGCGTCCAGGCCAATCCCAAGGGTCATGCCGAAGGCCAACGACCGCACCTGGGTGATGTCGCTGAAGGTGAAACTGCCAAACACCGCCATCATGATCAGCGCTGCCGCCATCACCACGGAACGGTTGGCCTGCAGGCCGCGGGTGACCGCCTGGCGGGCCGGCTGGCCCGCCAGGTGTTGTTCGCGCATGCCGCTGACCAGGAACAACTGGTAGTCCATGGCCAAGCCAAACTGGATGCCCACCAGCACCGTGGGCAGGAAGGACAAGATGGGACCTGGATCATGCACCCCCAGCAGGCCGCCCAGCCAGCCCCACTGATAGACGGCCACGGTGGCGCCCAAAGCGGCCAGGAAACTGAGCAGGAAGCCGGCCGCGCCCAGCAGCGGCACGGCCACCGACCGGAAGGCCAAGAACATCAACACCAGCGACAGCCCCACCACCACGGCCATGTAGAGCGGCAGGGCGCCCGCCAGCGTGTCCGCCATGTCGATGTTGATGGCCGCTGCGCCCGTCACGTCGATGGTGGCGCCGGTGGCCGCCTCCAGCGAGGCGCTCATGTCACGGATGGCGTAGACCAGGTTTTCCGTCGCGGTGGACGATGGCGACCCCTTGGAGATGACCTGGAAGACACCCATCGTCAGATCCGGTGAGGTGCCCACCGGCACCACGGCCTTGACATTGCGCAGGTCGAACAGTTGCTGGGTGATGGTGGCCTCTAGTTGGGTCACCTCGGCCTCTGAGAGTCCGGCTGGCAGATCGGCCACCGCCAGCAGCGGGCTGTTGGCGCCGGCCCCAAAGGCCGCCTCGACCTGCTTGAAAGCCCGGTATTGGGTGGTGCCAACCGGGGCTGAAGACCCATCTGTCAGGCCCAGACGCAGGGAGTGGAACGGCACGGCGATGGCGCCCAGCAAGACAACACCGGCAACCAGGGTGACAACCGGGTGAAGGGCCGGGAAGGCGCCGATGCCGTCCGCCAACCGCCGGGTCCACCCCGGCTTGGCCGGGGACGGTGCGGCGGTGGGGCTGGTGTCGGTGGTGTCGTTGGTGGGGGCGGCGGACGGGCCGTCAGCCGCCGCGGACTCCTCAGCGGGCGCTGTTGCTGCCAACGCCGCCATTGTGGGCGCTGACTCGGCCGCTGCGCTGGTCGCGGCGATGGCCTCTTGGACCGCCGCGGCGGCCACGGCTTGTTGAATCGCCAGGGCAGTAGAGCCTTCGCCCGCCGCGGGCACGCCATCAGCTTGGGCGGCGGCGGCCGCCAGGGCGGCGCGCCGGCGCCGCCGGGGCAACAGGTGCCAGCCCACCAGCGACAGCACCGCTGGGGTGAAGGTCAGCGCCACCGCCACGCCCACGGCCACGGCCACTGCGCCAACGGTGCCCATGTCGCCCAGGAAGTCGATCCCTGGCAGGATGAGTGCCGCCAGGGCCGTGACCACGGTGCCGCCCGCGAACACCACCGCGCGGCCGCCGGAGGCGGCCGCGTCGGCGATCGATTACCGCACCCCGGCCCGGCCGTGGCCCGGCGCACCCAGCGCGCCCAGGTCAGCCAGTTCCCGCAGGCGGCGGCGGTGCCGGTTGATGATGAACAGCGAATAGTCGATCCCCACCGCCAGCCCCAGCATGATGCCCAGGATCAGAGTGGTGGAGGTCATGTGGACCGTGCCGGCAAAGGCCAAGGCGCCCAGCACCGCCGTGCCCACCCCCAAGCCGGCCGCCAACAGGGGCAGCCCGGCCGCCACCAGAGAGCCCAGCATGATCAGCAGCACCACGCCGGCCATCAGGACGCCTACTATTTCCGCCGGGCCCATCAGCGCTTCGATGTCCAGCACCAGTTCCTGGGAAAAGTCGGTCCGGACCCCGCCGACGCTCCAGCCGGCCGCCCTCTGGACCAACTTCTTGACGTCGGCGGGCACCTCATACGGGCCGTATTCGAACACCACCGTGGCCACGGCGGTGGTGCCGTCGGTGGACACCACCCGGTAGCCCATGGCGGCCTGGCCCACCTGCTGGTAGTAGGCCAATTGGTCGGCCGGCAGTTGGCCGCTCAAGAAGGCCGCCATCAGTTCGTCGCGGTAGGCCTCGGTCTCAAACGGATCGATCACCTCGACCACGCCCGGTACCTGGCGGACATCATCCAACTCGGAGGCGATTTGCTGTTTCTGCAGGTCGGTGAAGCCGGCGCCATCGGCCGTGGTGTAGACGATCTGGCCGGTGGCGCCGGCCGCCTCCGGCAGTTCGGCCTGGACCCGGGCCGCCAGGTCCGCCGCCCGGGTCGAAATGTTGAAGACGTTGGACAGTTCACGGCCCTCGGCGGCCGCCGCTGTGCCCACGGCCAGCAACGCCAGGCCCCAAGCGATCAAGGTCCACCAGGCGCGGCGGGCGCAGGCCCCCGCCAGGCGCGACAGCAAGCGTGGCATCAGGCATAACCCTTCTTCAGTTGGTGCAGAGCCTTGCCGACAATGCGGCCCAAGGCCGTGCCGTCGACATCGGGCGCTGAGGCCCATTCGGTGTAAGCGATGGCGCAGGCGGCCAATGCCGAGCCGGCCATGACGGTCACTTCGAAGCGGTCCAGGCGGGGGGCGGCTTGGACAATGGCGTCTGACAGTTCTTCGCCAATCTGCTGCATGACGGTGCGCTGCCACACCATGAAGGTCAGGTCTGTGTCGGCGCCTTCCGCCAGCAACTGGCTGAGGCGTTGGAAGGCCGGCCGTAGGTCAAGGGCCAAGATGGCGCGTTCCAGGAAGTCGAAGGCCTGGCCTAGGCGGTCGGTCTCCGGCGGCAGGTGGTGCATGGCGGTGACGGCTTGGCGCAGGATTTCTTCCATGCCGCTGAACAGGGCCTCATAGACGGCTTGGTCCACCGAGTCGAAGTGGTTGAAGACGGTGCGGCGTGATACGCCGGCCGCTGCCGCCAGTTCGTCGGCCGTGAAGCGGCCCAGGCCGCGTTCTTCCGAAAGGCGGATGGCGGCCTCGATCAGGGCCCTGTGGTTGGCCACCTTGGGCGGCACATACGGGGTGCTCACGGGGCTTACACTACGTGCAAGTTTGCACTTAGTGCAATGACCTAGGTCCCTCTTTCTGGGCCGCCAATTGTGGAGAGTTTGTGCAGGTCAGCGGCCTGGGGGGGAGCGGGTGGCCGGTGGCTGCCCCAGAGCCGCCAACGCTCCCATTGGCGGCCCGTCCCGCTGGGCGGCCCCAGTGGCGCTGCACGGCCTCGGAGGAGCGCCGGATTAGGCCCCGGGGCCGCCCGCCGCCAGCGGCGGTGGGCCTCGCCGCGGCCGGTGGCCAACCGGGCGGTGGCAGCGGTGGCCAACCAATCGCCGCCGGCCCGGAGGGCCGAAACACCCCGGACACCCGTTTGCCGTTAACATGGCTGTGCACGATGGCGTGTGTGTTTGTGTGATCATCCCCTAGACACGGAGGCATCATGACCCCCCGGTTCAACTTGCGGTCCACCCCCCGGATTACCTCTCGGTTCAAGCGTTGGCTGTTTGCCGGAGTGTTCCTGTTGGCCACCGTCACGCCGTTCGCGGCCTGGGCGGCCGAGGAGGGCGCAGACGCCCCCGAGCCGCACTACTATGCCACCTTTGCGGGCCTTGTCGGTCCACTGGTCGCCATCTGCCTGGCCTTGATCACCAAGGAGGTCTACTCCTCGCTGTTTGTGGGCATCGTGGTGGGTGCCCTGCTCTGGTCCAACTTTGACTTCGAAGGCACGGTGTTGCACGTCACCGAAGACGGCATCTTGAGCGTGCTGAGCGACTCCTGGAACGTTGGCATCCTGGTGTTCGATGTCGCCCTGGGGGCAATCATCGTGATGATGAGCCGTTCCGGTGGGGCGGTGGCCTTTGGCCGCTGGGCCCAGGCCCACGTCCACTCCCGGGCGGGAGCGCAGTTCTGCACCATGTTGCTGGGTGTCTTCATCTTTGTCGATGACTACTTCAACTGCCTGACGGTCGGTTCCGTGATGCGGCCATTGACCGACCAGCGGGGCATCTCCCGCGCCAAGCTGGCCTACCTGGTGGATGCCACCGCCGCCCCCATTTGCATCATCGCGCCCATCTCGACCTGGGCGGCGGCCGTCAGCGGTTTTGTCGAAGGTGAAAACGGCTTCCGCGTGTTCATCCAGTCCATCCCGTTCAACTTCTACGCCCTGCTGACGCTGGCCTTCATGCTGCTCCTGGTGGGGCTGAACCTGGACTATGGCCCCATGCGCCGCCATGAGTTCAACGCCCGGCACGGTGACCTGTTCACCACCGGCGAGCGCCCATTCGCGGGGGATGAGGCAGACGACAACCAGGGCAAGGGCCGGGTGCAGGACATGCTGTGGCCGGTGGTATTCCTGATCGCGGCCTGCATCTTTGGCATGGTCTACACCGGCGGCATCTTCCAGGGTGCTGGCTTGGTTGATGCTTTCGCCGACGCCGATGCCTCGCTGGGCCTGATGCTCGGTTCGGTGGCCGCCGTTATCTTTACCGTGGCCTATTACCTGGCCCGGCGGCTGCTGCCATTTGGCAAGTTGATGGGCTGCCTGCCGGACGGCCTGAAGGTGATGGGACCGGCCATCATCATCCTGACCTTCGCCTGGACCTTGAACAAGATGACCGGCGACCTGGGAGCGGGCCAGTTTGTCTACAACTACCTGTCGGAGAATGCTGCGAGCCTGTCCGGCTTCCTACCGGCCGTCATCTTCCTGGTGGCCTGCGGCCTGGCGTTCGCCACCGGCACCTCCTGGGGGACCTTCGGCATTCTGATCCCGATTGTGACGGCCGTGTTCCCATATAGCGCTGAGCCCGCGCTGCTCTATGTTGGCATGTCGGCCTGCCTGGCCGGGGCCGTCTTTGGCGATCATGTTTCGCCCATTTCTGACACCACCATCATGGCCTCAGCCGGCGCTCAATCGAACCACATCAACCACGTCAACACCCAGTTGCTCTACGCGCTGCCGGTGGCCGCCGTGTCCTTCATCGGCTTCCTGATTGCCGGCTTGACGGTCCACGCTGGAGCGGCGTTCTGGATGGGCTGGGTCGTGTCGTTCCTGCCGGCGCTGGCCCTGGTGGCCGGCTTCCTGCTGCTGGTCAAGGCGTTCCAGAAGCCCCTGCCGGAAGAACCGGCCGCGTTTGCCACGCCGGGCATTGCCCCCGGCCCCTGGCCGGCCGCGCCCGGCGTCACCCCCGTCCAAATGACCGCCCAGCCGGGGCCCGGCCTCACGGTCAACGGCGCCCCAGTCGCGTCGGAGCCAGCCGCTCCCGGGACCAGCCAGCCCGGTACCTGGCACGGCTGACAGCCGCTGCCTCAAGTGCGGGTTCGTCACCTGGGACCCGTCCCCACCTGACGAACACTGGGACAAGCCGGCGGGCTAGGGCAATTCGATGGCCAGCGCCTGGCGCCCCAGGGCGTCGAAGGCCGCCTGGGCCAGGGCCGTGGGGTAAGGCGTGGCCGGGCCGGCCAGCGGGTCGTTGAAGTAGTAGTTGGCCGCGTCCGTGCCCACCAGCAGCAGGGCGTGCTCCGGGCTGCGCCATTCGACCAGCCGCCCGGCCGGGGTGGTCCAGGTCGCCTCCACCCGCAGTGGTGGCTGAGCCATGCCGATGGTCGCCCAGACAATGGCCGGCCGCCCGGTCAGCTCACAGTAGCGGCCGATGTCGCCCAATGCCCGGCCGCTCAAATCAGCCACCCGGGCGCCGCGCGGCCCCTTTTCCCCCAGCGCCCGGTCGAGCGCCGTGACGATGACTGGCGCAAAGCAGCCCCAGCCGGCCGGATCGCGCGGCGAGCCGGGGAAAGCCAAAGCCGGGTCGGCGCCGGTCAAGTGGCCGGCGGCATCGGGCGCCGGAGCCTGGCCTTGAGGCAGATACTGGTCGATGAACTGGTCCACCGTGATTGCCACTCCCGCGTGCCACAGGGCCATGACCGCGCTGACGGCCTCGCAGCCCGTCGGAAAACCCCCGCGCTGGTCGATGAAGGGAGCGTCAATCATCACCTCGCCAGGTTAGCCGCCCCGCGCCGGCGCGGCCGGAACCTGATGCCCGCCGCCACCCGGCGGTTCGTGTCACGGAACTGGCGGCGGAGCCTCGCCCCGGCCCGCCCGTGTCGCTTCAGACCTGGGCCCATCTGCCGGGGGATAATCGATAGGTGACCCAAGCTTCTCCGCTCACTTCCCAACCAGTCCCCCCGGCCAACGGCGCGACACCGGACGCCCGGCCAAGCTGGGATGAGTACTTTGTCCAGTTGGTGCCGTTGGTGGCCGGGCGCGCCACCTGTGACCGCGGCCGGTCCGGCTGCCTGATAGTGCGGGACCACCGCATCATCTGCTCTGGCTACGTCGGTTCGCCGCCCGGCCTGCCCCACTGTGACGACGTGGGCCACCTGTGGCGCAATGTGGTGGAAGACGACGGCAACATCCGGACCCACTGCGTGCGCACCATTCACGCCGAACAAAACGCCATGGCCCAGGGCGCCAAGTACGGCCTACCGTTAGCGGGCACCACCGTCTACTGCACCATGGAGCCCTGTGCCACCTGTGCCATGCTGCTGATCAGTGTCGGTGTGGAGCGGGTGGTTGCACTGCGGCGGTACCACGCCGCGCAGCAGTCCCGCGATCTGCTGGCCGCCGCCGGAGTCCAATTGGACGTCTGGTTCGATGAAGACCAGACCTACCCCAACCAGGTGACCGCCGGGGCGGAGAACACCTCGGACCACGCCGCGGCCACGGCCGCCGCCCTGGCGGCGGAGGCGGCCGTGCCGGAAGCCGAATAGCGGCCACGGACGCCACCGGGCAATGAATCCTGATCCCCGCCGCTGCTTGGACCGGCCAGGGCCGGCAGGGTCCAGGGGCGGCGTTGGTGACGCCTGGCCGGCCTGCCGGCCGGCCAGCGGGCCGCCACTTTGCCACCACGCCCACCTGGTCCAGGTCGCCACACCAACCACCGGAGGACCAGGGATGAACAAACTTTCGTTCAGCGGAACTACTGGCCGGGTGTCGCGTGGGCCTGGCGGGGGCGGAAGATAAGCCTGTGACCTGGGATGGTGTCGTTGAACTGGCTGAGCGCCGTGGCGGCGCCTACGCCCTGTTGGCCACCCGGGGCGACCAGGTCTTGCTGGAACGCTACCGCGGCTGCCGGCCGGATTCTCTTTTCTTCGCCTTTTCCGTCACCAAGCCGTTCACGGCCATGGCGATCCACCTGCTGGCAGAGCGCGGCCAACTGAGCCTGGACGACCCGGTGGCGCACCATTGGCCGGCCTACGTCGCCCATGGCAAGGACGCCATCACCATCCGTCATGTCTTGGAACACCGGGCGGGAGTGCCGTCATCGGCCCGCTTCTTGTTGGTTGATCTGGCCGCGATGCCGTTCCGGGGTGTGTCCGTGTGGTTGGCGCAGCGGGCCCGGCCACGCTGGCCGGCCGGCCAAGAGGCGGCCTATCACGTGGTGTCGTTCGGCTTCATCTTGGCAGAGGTGGTGCGCCGGGTGGACGGCCGGCGGATTGAACAGTTCCTGAGTGAAGAGATCTTCGCGCCCTTGGGCCTGGACGCCTACTTGGCCTTGCCGTCAGCGGAACTTAAGCGGACGGTGCGTCTACACGGTATAGGCGGCAACCTCATTACCCCCACGTTTGTCAACCGGCGCCTGGGCCGGCGGGCCGTCATCCCGGCCGCCTCGTTGCACATCACGGCCCGGTCGCTGGCGGCCTTTTTCCGGCTGCTAGCGGGCGGCGGGGTGGACCAGGCCGGGCGGCGGCTGTGCGCACCCCAGACCCTGGCCGCGGCGCTGGCCGGGCCCACCGAGGGCTGCTGGGACCACCTGCTGGGGGAGGCGCAGCGCTACGGACTGGGCTTTCAACTGGGCGGGCTGCCGGGGCTGGTGCGGGGGATCGGGACCCGGTCTGACCCGGCGGCGTTTGGGCACAACGGGTCTTCTGTCTGCAATGTCTGGGCGGACCCCAGCCGTGATGCCGTCTTTGTCTACCTGACCGGCACCTGCCCCCGGGTCATGCCGGGCGTCAGGGCGATGGCGGCCATGTCCGATGCCGCCTTGGGGGCTTTCGACGCCGGATAGGTGACGCCCGGGGCACAGGGCTGATGCCTGGTGCTGCTGGGGCGGTGACGCGCCCCGGGCCGTGGCGCCGGCGGGGCGGGCGCACACTCCGCTGATGATGGGCCTGGCGCGGCCCGTGTCCGGCGCCGCCTTGTATTGGATGCGTTGGGCGCGGGCGGGCGCGGGCGCGCGTGGGCGCCCAGGGGGGCGCTGGGAATAAAGGTCGCTTTGTCCGGGTTGTTCTAGTGCGATGGCCATCCGGCCAGCTCACATTTGGCACCGCCAGGTGCCACCAGAAAGGAACAACAAGCATGAAACACGCTTCGCGCGACAGCCGCTCGCTGCGCACCAAAGGCCTGGTGGCCGGCGCGGCCGGTTTGGCTCTGCTGCTGGGGGGCGCGACCTTCGCCACCTGGAGCGATTCCGGGGAGGCTGACCCTGGTTCCGTGACGCACGGCAACCTAGACTTGGCGGCCGAGTTTGACAGCCTCACCATCTACGACGTGTCCAGCGACCGGGTCAACCAGGCTGACGCCGTGGCCACCTTGCTGCACGACAAAACCAGCCAGGACAAGGGCGGCAACGCCATCGACCAGGCCAACTTCAAGGCCGTGCCCGGTGACAGCATCGAACTCGACCTGAAGGGCATCGAGGTCACCCTGAGCGGCGACAACATGAAGGCCGATCTGACGCTCTCCGCCACCGGTTCGGCGGGTAACGGCTGGACCCTGACGTACCAGGTTTTCGAATGGCAGACCAGCAATTACGTGGCCATCAGCGATGACTGGGCCCATGGTGACCTGGGCGATCTGTCCACGCCCGTGACGGTGGCAGAGGACGCGGTCGATGGCGCCAAGTATGCCGTGGCCATCAGCGGCAGCTTCGACGCCAGCGATCAGAACTACGTGTCCGAGGCGCTTGACCTGGGCACCATCAGCGTCAACCTGACCCAGGTGCGTCCTTCGTGACGACCGCTCCTGCGGCTACGGACCACTGGGAGGTGGTGCCGAGCCGTGAGAACCCGCCGGCGGGGGGGGGGGGGGGGGCCCCCCCCCCCCCCCCCCGGGGGGGGGGGGG
>JAISTN010000275.1 GCA_031272565.1 Bifidobacteriaceae bacterium | reverse complement strand
TTCGCACGCCCACGGCGTGGAGCAGTTGACGCTGGCCGGGGTGCTGGCGGAAAGCTCCAACGTGGGCACGGTGATGGCCGGCCAGAACGTGCCGGATGAGACCCGCTGGGAGTTCATGTCGCGTTTCGGATTTGGCAAGAAGACCGGCGTCGAACTGCTCAACGAGACCCCCGGCATTTTGCACAAGCCGGGCACGCCACAGTGGGACGGCCGGACCCGCAACGTGGTGCTGTTTGGCCAGGGCGTGTCGGTCAACGCCCTGCAGGCCACCCAGGTCTTCGCCACCTTGGGCAACGGCGGGGTGGCCGTGGCGCCGCACCTGGTCAAGGGCTACACCTGCGCCGATGGCGTTTTCCAAGCCAAGGATGTGGGCACAGGCAACCGGGTGGTCAGTTCCACCACCGCCAGCCAGGTGGTGGCGATGATGGAATCGGTGGTTGATTCCGGCACCGGCACCACCGCCCAGATCGAGGGCTACCGGGTGGCCGGCAAGACGGGCACGTCGCAGATCCTGCAGGCGGCGGCGGACGGGTCGATCGAAACCTGGCACGTCGGTTCGTTTGTGGGCGTGGCCCCGGCTGACAACCCGCGGATCGCGGTGGGCGTGTTCATCTTCCGCCCCCGCACCACCGAATACGGCTCGACGGTGGCCGGGCCGGTCTTCAAGGAGTTGATGACCACCGGTCTGGAGCGCCTGGGCGTGCCGCCGTCCACCACCCAACCGGCCGAACTGCCCTTGACGTGGTGATGCCCAGTGACGACCCCACCGCTGGCACTGACACCCGCCGCCCGGCCCAGCCATGACCTGGCGGCGGTGGCCGCGCACCTGCCCGGAGCCGAACTAGACCAGTTGGAGCCAGTTGCCGCGGGCGACATCGGGCGCCTGCAAGTGACCGGCCTGACGTTGGCCTCGGGCCGGGTCACGCCGGGCGACCTGTTTGCCGCCCTGCCGGGCCTGAAGACCCACGGCGCCAAGTACGCCCAGGTGGCCCTGGAGGCGGGCGCGGCGGCGGTCTTGACCGACCCGGCCGGGGCCGCGCTGGTGCCGGCCGGCACCCCACTGGTGGTGGCCCCTGAGATCCGGGCCCACCTGGGCGCCCTGGCGGCCTGGTTCTACGGCCACCCGGCCGCCGATCTGACCACGGTGGGCGTGACCGGCACCAACGGCAAAACCACCGTGGCGCACATGGTCCAGGCCGCCCTGGCGGAGGACCTGGGCCAGGTGGGCCTGCTGGGCACCATCATGGCGGCGGTGGGCGAGGTCCGCATCGCCTCGCAGCGCACCACGCTGGAGGCCCCAGACCTGCAGGCGGCCTTTGCCGCCATGCGTGAACGTGGCGTCGCCGCCTGCGTCATGGAAGTTTCCAGCCATGCCATCGACCAGCACCGGGTGGACGGTTTCCAATTCGATGTGGCGGCCTTCACCAACCTGAGCCGGGATCACCTGGACTACCACGGCACCATGGAGGCCTATTTCGAGGCCAAGGCCCGCCTGTTCACGCCGGCGCACGCCAAGCGGGCCATCATCAACCTGGAAGACCCGTGGGGGGCCAGCCTGGCCCGCCTGGCTGGGGTGCCGGCCGAGACGATTTCGCGCCAGGCCGGGGCGGCCGATTGGCACCTCCAGGCCGGCGTCCCCTCAAGGGGGCGGACCGCTTTCACCCTGGTGGGGCCGGGCGGCCGGCAACTGGCGGGCGAGGTCGACATTCCTGGCGACTACAACGTGGCCAACGCGGCGGTCGCCCTGCTGGTGGCGGTGGCGGCTGGGGCCAGCCCGGAGGGGGCGGCCCGGGGTATTGCCGGCCTGCCGGGCGTGCCGGGCCGGATGGAGAAGGTGCCCGGGCCGGCCCACGCCCCCCTGGTGGTGGTGGACTACGCCCACGCACCCGAATCGGTGGCCCAGGCCCTGGCGGCGCTGCGGCCCCACACGGCCGGCCGGCTGATCGCGGTGGTAGGGGCCGGCGGCGACCGCGACCACGGCAAGCGGCCCTTGATGGGTGCGGCGGCGGCGGCCGGCGCGGATGTGGTGTTCGTCACAGACGACAACCCCCGCTCAGAGCCGCCGGGGGCCATCCGGGCGGTGGTCTTCGAGGCCGCCAGCCGGGCCATGCGGCGCAAGGCCCAAGCCCGCGGCCAGGTCTTCGAGGTGGCGGAACGGGACCAGGCGATCGAACGGGCCATCGCCGGGGCGGGCCCGGATGACACGGTTGTGATCCTGGGCAAGGGGCACGAGGCCACCATCGACTATGGGGGCATCCTGGTGGAGCACTCCGACCGCGAGTGCGCCCAGCGGGTGTTGGCCAAGCAGAGGGGGGTAGGCGCATGAGGCCCATGACGGCCGCGCAGGTGGCTGCCGTCCTGGGCGGCGAACTGCTGCCCGGCACCGACCCGGCCGCCCAGGTGACGGGGGCGGTGATCGATTCGCGCCAGGCCGGGCCTGGCCAGTTGTTCGTGGCCATCCCGGGTGAACACGCCGATGGCGCCGATTTCGCGGCCGCCGCGGTGACCGCCGGATCGCCGTTTGCCCTGGTCCAGCGGCCGGTGCCGGCTCCGGGGGTGTTGGTGCCCGATGCCGTGGCCGGGCTGGGTGCACTGGCCAGGTTGGCGTTGGCGGACTTGCGCCAGGGCGGCCCCGGCCCGCTGGTGATCGCCCTGACCGGTTCGGTGGGCAAGACCACGGCCAAGGACCTGCTGGCCCGCATCTGTACCGACCAGGGTCCCACCGTGGCCCCGGTGGGATCGTTCAACAATCACTTGGGCCTGCCATTGACCGTGCTGCGGGCGGACACCACCACCCGCTTCTTGGTGCTGGAGATGGGCGCCAACCACGTCGGTGAGATCGCCCACCTGGCCGCCATCGCTCCGCCGGACGTGGCCGTCGAACTGGGCGTGGTGCCGGCCCACCTGGGCGAGTTCGGCTCGATCGAAGCGATTGCCGCCACCAAGGCCGAACTGGTGCAGGGCTTGCGGCCCGGCGGCACCGCGGTGCTGAACGCAGACGATCCACGGGTCATGGCGATGGCTCCGCTGGCCCCTGGACCGGTGTTGACCTTCGGGTTGGGGCCCGGCGCGGACATCCGCGGCGAGCGGGTCGCCACGGCGGCGGACGGGACTCTAGAACTACTGGTGGCTGGTCACCCCATCAGGACCCGCCTGGTCGGTGAACACCTGGCCCCCAACGTGGTGGCGGCGGTGGCCGCGGGGGTGGCCGCAGGGATGGACCTCACAGCGGCGGTGGCGTCGTTGAACGGCGCCGGGCCGGACAGCCCGGGGCGCATGGCCTTGGTACCGCTGGTGGGCGGCGCCACCCTGGTGGATGATTCGTACAACGCCAACCCGGCCTCGCTGGCCGGCGCGCTGCGGACCACGGCCAGCCTGGCGCGCGCCGCCGGCCGGCCGGCCTGGGCGGTGCTGGGCGAAATGCTGGAGTTGGGCCCGGCCGGCCCCGCCGAACACGTGGCGGCCGGCCGCCTAGCGGCCGAACTCGGTTTTGCCCGCCTGTACGCGGTCGGTGAGGCGGTTCGTCCGGCTCTTCAGGGCGCGGCGGACGCCGGGATGGCGCCGCAGGCCCTAGAGTTTTGGCCGGATGACACCGGATTGGCCGCCCACCTGATGGCCGCGGCAAGGCAGGAGTTCATCGTGATCAAGGGCTCGCACGGCTCGGGCATTTGGCGGGTGGCCGCGCGCCTGGCGGCGGACGCCGGGGTGCCGGCGGCCGGGGGAGGCGGGGCCTGATGCTCAACTTGCTGTTCGCCGTCGTCATTGCCCTGGCCATCTCGCTGTTCGGCACGCCGCTGTTCATCCGCTTCTTGGTAGCCAAACAGTTTGGCCAGTTCATCCGCCAGGACGGTCCCACCGCCCACTACACCAAGCGCGGCACGCCCACCATGGGCGGCGTGGTCATCATCTTGGCGGCCCTGGTGGGCTACTTCGTGTCCTGCCTGGCGACCGGCCACCGGCCGTACCTGTCCGGCCTGCTGGTGCTGTTCTTGTTTGTGGGCATGGGCCTGGTTGGTTTCTTGGATGACTTCATCAAGATTCGCCGCCAGCGCTCGCTGGGCTTGAGGCCGTCCTGGAAGTTCCTGGGCCAGGGCGCCGTGGGCGTGGCCTTCGCGGTGCTGGCCATCAACTTCCCGGGGCCGCAGGGCTGGACCCCCGGGTCGTTCCGGATCTCCCTGCTGCGCGACACCTCGATTGACCTGTCCTGGGCCGGGCGGGGTCTGGGCATTGTCCTGTTTGTCATCTGGGCCAACTTCCTGATCACGGCCTGGACCAACGCAGTCAACCTGACCGACGGCCTGGACGGCCTGGCCACCGGCGTCAGCGCCATGACTTTCGCCGCCTACGTGCTGGTGCCCCTGTGGGCTACCAACCACCTCTGTTCGGCCGGCGGCGCCATCGGGCACTGCTACCAGATCCGGGACCCGCTGGACGTGGCCATGGTTTCGGCCGCCATCGTGGGCGCCTGCCTGGGCTTCCTGTGGTGGAACGCCTCACCGGCCAAGATTTTCATGGGCGACACGGGCGCCCTGGCCCTGGGCGGCGCCTATGCCGGCCTGTCGATTGTGACCCGGACGGAACTGTTGGCGGCCGTGATTGGCGGCCTGTTTGTGCTGGTGGTGGGCAGCGACATCATCCAGATCGGCTGGTTCAAACTGTCCGGCGGCAAGCGGGTCTTCAAGATGGCGCCGCTGCACCACCACTTCGAACTGTCCGGCTGGGGCGAGGTCACCATCGTGATGCGGTTCTGGCTCATCTCCGCCCTGTTTGTGGGCGCCGGGGTGGCCCTGTTCTACGCCGAATGGGTTGTGGCCCGATGACGCCCTTCCCCTACCAGCGGGTGGCGGTGGCCGGCCTGGGCACCTCCGGCCGGGCCGCCCAGGCCGCCCTGGAAGCGCTGGGCGTGACGGTGTTGGGGGTCGATGACGACCCGCAGGTGCCTGGGGCGGTGCCTTCCGACCAGGCTGACTTGTCCGGGGTTGAACTGGTGGTGGCCTCGCCTGGTTGGCCGCCGCACGGGGCTTTTCTGAGCCGGGTGGCGGCGGCCGGCCGGCCCATCTGGAGTGAGGTTGAACTGGCCTGGCGGCTGCGGGCCCGGCCGGACGCCCCCTGGCTGGCCCTAACCGGCACCAACGGCAAGACCACCACGGTGGAGATGACGGCCGCCATGCTGCAGGCCGGCGGCGCGCTGGCCGTGGCGGCCGGCAACGTGGGCAACCCCCTGGTGGCGGCGGTGGCGGACCCGGCGGTGGATGTCTTCGCCTGCGAACTGTCGTCTTTCCAGTTGCACTACACCGAGTCGCTGGCGCCCCTGGCGGCGGCCGTGCTGAACGTGGCCCCGGACCACCTGGACTGGCACGGCGGCTGGGAAGGCTACGCCGCCGACAAGGCCCGGATCTACCAGCGAACCGGGCGGGCCTGCATCTACAACGTGGCGGACCCGGCCACGGAAGCGATGGTGCGGGCGGCCGATGTCGCCGCCGGGGCCGTGGCGGTTGGCTTCACCTTGGGGGCACCCCGGCTGGGGGAGTTGGGCCTGGTGGACGGCCTGCTGGTGGACCGTGCCTTCCATGAGCGGCGCTATCGTGAGGCCCGGCCCATCGCCTCAATCGACGACCTGGCCCACCTGGCCGGCCCGGACGGGCGCCTGGCGCCGCACGTGGTGGCCAACGCCCTGGCGGCCGCCGCCCTGGCCTTGGCTTACGGCACCGAACCGGCCGCCATCGCCCGCGCCTTGCGCCAGTTTGAGCTTGGCGCCCACCGCCTAGCCGTGGTGCCCAGCCGTGACGGCGTCACCTGGATTGATGATTCGAAGGCCACCAACGCCCACGCCGCCGCTGCCGCCTTGGCGGCCGGTGAACCGGGTCGGGTCATCTGGATTGCCGGTGGCCTGGCCAAAGGCGCCCGCTTCGAGGACCTGGTCCAAGCCCGGGGAGACCGGCTGAAGGCGGCCATCTTGATAGGCGTCGATCATCACGAATGGGCCGAGGCGCTTGCGCGACACGCGGCCGGTGTGCCGGTTTATGAGGTCGATCCGGCCCAGACTGGAAGTGTGATGCAGTCCGCCGTGCGCCAAGCCGCCGCGTTAGCCCAGCCGGGCGACGTGGTCTTGTTGGCGCCCGCGGCCGCCTCCATGGACCAGTTCACCAACTACGCCCAGCGTGGAGAGGCCTTCGCCGCGGCCGTGCGCGCGTTGGGGGACTGACATGGCCTTCCGGTTGAGTCTGTCCACCCCGCCCGCCGGGTTTGGCGCGCCGCCCGTGGCGGCGCCGGCCGAACCGGAGGTGACCGCCACCCCGGGTTTGACGCTCAAGGCTAAGCGTCAACTGATCGCGGCCTACTACCTGGTCCTGTTCCCGGTGGTGGCGCTGACCGCCTTTGGTCTGGTCATGACCATGTCCGCCAATACGGTGTCCGCCATTTCCGCCAACCAGAATCCCTACACCAAGGGCCTGAAGCAGGCGGCCTTCGCGTTGGCCGGGCTGGTTGTGGCCCTGGTCTTGGCTCACCTGCACCGGCGCTTGTGGCAAACCGTCGCCTGGGCGGCGCTGATCGCCACCATGGTGCTACAGGCCATGGTGGTGGTGCAGGGCATCTCCCGGGGCGGCAACCAGAACTGGCTGCGCCTAGGTCCGGTCGAGATCCAGCCTTCGGAGGCGATCAAGTTCGCCCTGGCGCTCTGGTTGGGTTCGGTCCTGGCTTTGAAGAAGGAAGCGCTGACCAGGTGGTTTGACCTGATCGTGCCGGCCCTGATCGGCATTGCCGGCGCCATGGGGCTGGTCCTGCTGGGCCGCGACGCGGGCACTGCCCTGGTGATTGGCGTGCTGGCGGTTGGGGCTTTGATCCTGGCCGGGGTGCCGTGGTCCAAACTGGCCGCCATCGGGCTGCCCTTGGTGGCCGGTGCCGCCCTGCTGATTCTGACCGATGCCGGCCGGCTGGAGCGGGTCCGGCTGGCCCTGAACCCCGAATCCTGCACCGACCCGCTGGATTCTTGCTGGCAGATCACCCAGGCCAGCTATGCCTTGTCGGAGGGCGGCTGGCTGGGCACCGGCCTGGGGGCTTCGCGCCAGAAGTGGGAGTATCTGTCCCAGGCCGATTCGGACTTCATTTACGCCATCATCGGTGAAGAGGTGGGCCTGGGCGGCACCATGCTGGTGTTGCTGTTGTTCGCCCTGCTGGGCTTTGGGCTGTTCCGGATTGTCCGGCTGCACCCGGACCGCTTCACCCAGATCACGGTGGGCGCCATCGGCTGCTGGCTGATGGCCCAGGCCCTGATCAACATCGGCATGGTGATTCAGGTGCTGCCGGTGATTGGCGTGCCTTTGCCCTTCGTGTCCGCCGGCGGCAGCGCCTTGGTTTCGTCCTTGGCCGCCATCGGCGTGGTGATCGGCCTGATGCGGTTGGACCCGGAGGTGGCGGAGGCGCTGCGGCCGCGGTCCCGCCGTTCGTTGCGGCTGGCCGGGGTGTTTGGGGGTGGTGGCCGGTGAGACTCGTCTTGGCGGGTGGGGGCACAGCAGGCCACGTGGGTCCGCTGCTGGCGGTGGCGGCCGAACTGCAACGGCATGACCCGGCGGTGGAGTTGTGGGTGGTGGGCACGGCGGAAGGCCTGGAGGCGCGGCTGGTGCCGGCCGCCGGCCTGGAGTTGGTGACCATCCCCAAGGTGCCTTTCCCGCGCCGGCCGGGGCTGGACGCGCTGCGTTTCCCGGGCCGCTTCCGGGCCGCCCGGCGGCGGGTCAGCCAGTTGCTGGCGTCCAGCCGCGCCCAGGCGGTGGTGGGCTTTGGCGGCTACGCCGCCACCCCGGCCTATGTCGCCGCTAGGCAAGCCAAGCTGCCGGTGGTGGTCCATGAGGCCAACGCCCGGCCCGGCCTGGCCAACAAACTGGGCGCCCGGCGGGCCGCCGCGGTGGGCGTCGCCTTCCCCAACACGCCGCTGCCGCGGGCCGAACTGACCGGTATGCCGCTGCGGCGGGCCATTGCCGAGCTGGACCGGGCGGCGGCCCGGGCCCCGGCCCGGGCCGAGTTGGGTTTGGCGCCGGACCGGCCCACCCTGCTGGTGGCGGGCGGCTCGCTGGGGGCGGCCAACCTGAACCAGGGCGTGACGGCGGTGGCCGGCAACTTGCTGGCGGCCGGAGCCCAGGTGTTGCACCTGACCGGCCGGGACAAGGCCGCGCCGGTGCAGGCGGCGGTGGCGGACCTGCCCGGCGCGGAGCATTACCACGTGTTGGACTACCTGGACCGGATGGAACTGGCGTTGGCGGCGGCCGACTTGGCCGTGCAGCGGGCCGGGGCCGGCACGGTCAGCGAGTTGGCCTGCGCCGGCCTCCCTGCCGTCTTGGTGCCGTTGCCGATTGGCAACGGCGAGCAACGCCTGAACGCGGCCGGCCTGGTGGCGGCCGGCGGGGCGGAGTTGGTGGAGGATGCCGCCTTTGGGGCTTGGGCCCAGGCGCACCTGGTGGCCTGGTTGGGGGACCCGGCGCGGTTGGCGGCGATGGCGGCGGGG
>JAISTN010000261.1 GCA_031272565.1 Bifidobacteriaceae bacterium | reverse complement strand
CGCCGGCCGCGATCATGGCCAACGCCGTGGCCGCGTCCCGGATGCCGCCGGAAGCCTTGACACCCAGGCGTCCACCCACCGTGGCCGCCATCAGTGACACCGCGTGCACACTGGCCCCGCCGGCCGGGTGGAAACCGGTGGAGGTCTTGACAAAGTCCGCCCCGGCCACTTCCGCCGCCCGGCAGGCGGCCACGATCTGGTCATCCGTCAGCGCCGCCGATTCGATAATGACCTTGAGCACCCCAGGGGCCGGCACGGCCGCCCGGACGGCCGCGATCTCCGCCTCCAGCAGGGTCCACTGGCCGGTCAACGCCCAGGCCAGGTTGATCACCATGTCGACCTCATCGGCGCCGGCCGCCACCGCGCCCGCGGCCTCAGCCGCCTTGACCGGTGCGGTGTGCGCCCCGGATGGGAAACCGCAGACCACGGCCGTTTTCAGGCCGTGAGCCTCCAGCGGCAGCAGGGACGGTGAGACACAAACCGAGTACACCCCCAGGTCCAGACCCTGGCGGACCAGGGCGGCGACATCGGCCGGGGTCGCCTCCGGCTTGAGCAACGTGTGGTCCACCATCTGGGCCACTTGAGCCCTGGTGGGCAGACCGGCGGGCGTAGTCATGGGCGGTCTCCTTCAAGCGAGATACGTTCCAGAACGATGGCCCGGGGCGGGCAAGATTCAAGCGCCTTGCCTTCTGGGCCCAGATAACGGTAGTCCGGCTGGGGGCCCACCCCTGGACCAGAGCCCGGGCTGTTCTCTACCGGCGGATTATCCCCCGCCGGTTCGACCGCAAAGGCACCCTCCAGGGCCTCCAGAGCCCGAGCAAAGCGCTCCGGCGTATCGGTCCACAGCGTCATCAGGGGCTGGCCGGGAGCCACCAGGTCGCCGGGCTTGGCGTGCAGTTCGATCCCAGCACCGGCCTGGACCGGGTCTTCCTTGCGGCTCCGCCCCGCTCCCAGACGCCAAGCCGCCACCCCCACGGCCAGGGCATCCAGCCGGGTCAAACGGCCGCCACGTGGCGCCAAGACAGTCTGGGCCTCCCGGGCCACCGGCAGCGGCGCGTCCGGGTCGCCGCCCTGTGCCGCCACCATGGCCCGCCACTTGTCCATCGCCCGGCCGTTCGCCAAGGATTCGAGCGGATCGGCCTCCAGCAGACGGCCGGCCTCCACTCGCGCCGCCTGCCCCGGGGCCGCGGCCACCTGCCGGGCGGCGGCGGCCAGCATCTCCCGGGCCAGGGCACAGGTCAGTTCCACGACATCGGGCGGCCCACCGCCGGCCAACACCTCCAGGGCCTCGCGCACCTCCAAGGCGTTGCCTACGGTCAGGCCCAGCGGGGTCGACATGTCGGTCACCAACGCCACCGTGTCAACCGCGGCATCGTGCCCCAAGGCGACCATGGTGCGGGCCAGTTCGGCCGCCCTGGCTTGATCCTTCATGAAGGCCCCGGAACCGCACTTGACGTCCAGCACCAACGCCGCGGTGCCCTCCGCGATCTTCTTCGACATGATGGAACTGGCGATCAGCGGGATCGATTCGACCGTCCCGGTGACGTCCCGCAGCGCGTACAGCTTCCGGTCCGCCGGGGCCAGGCCTGACCCGGCCTGGCAGACCACCGCCCCCACCGCCGCCAACTGGTCCATCATCTCCTGGGTGCTCAAAGCCGCCCGCCAGCCGGCCACCGACTCCAGTTTGTCCAGCGTGCCGCCGGTGTGACCCAGGCCCCGGCCGGATAGCTGCGGCACGGCCACCCCATAGCTGGCCACCAGCGGCCCCAACGGCAGCGTGATCTTGTCCCCCACCCCGCCCGTGGAGTGCTTATCCACCGTGGGGGCGGCGAGGTTCCGGAAGCTCAGCCGCTGGCCGGTGCGGACCATGGCGCTGGTCCAAGCCGCGATCTCCGCCCGGTCCATGCCGTTCAGTACGATCGCCATGGCCAGGGCCGCCATCTGTTCTTCCGCCACCACGCCCCGGGTGTAGGCGTCGATCACCCAGTCGATCATGGCGCCACTCAGCCGCTGGCCGTCGCGCTTGGCGATGATCACGTCGACGGCATCGAACGATTCGCCCGCCGGGCCACCCAAGCCGCCACCGCCCGCGCTGCCACCGGCGGGCAAGGCCATCAGTTCTCCCCCCAGGCCGGGCCGCGCTTCAAGTCATCCAAGCCCCAAGGCTCCGGCAACAGGTGGCCCAAAGTCGATTCGCCGGTGGGCGTCAAGATCCGCAGGTGCGGCCCGCCGTGCTCCCACAGCAACTGCCGGCAGCGGCCACACGGCGCCATCACCGAGCCGTTGCCATCCACACAGACAAAGTGGGTGAGGCGCCCGCCGCCGGTCATGATCAACTGGCTGACCAGCGAACACTCCGCGCACAGCGTCAGGCCGTAACTGGCGTTTTCAACATTGGCGCCCATCAACAGGCGGCCATCGGCCGCGATGGCGGCCGCCCCCACCGGATAGTGCGAATAGGGCACGTAGGCGTAGGCCGTGGCGGCAGCGGCCTGGTTGGTCAAGCGTTCCCAATCCAGTTCAATGGCGGTACGGCTCATCGGCGTCTCCAGTTCTAGTCGCGGTAGAAGGTGCCCTCAGCGGCGGGGGCACGGACCCGGCCCACCAAACCGGCCACCGCGAAAATGGTCAGCAGGTACGGGGTCATGTTCAAGATGTTCGATGGTATGGGGGTGGCCATGACACCCAGCATCACGGCCAGTTCTTCGGCAAAGCCAAACAGCAGCGCGGCGGCCAGCGCGCCCTTGGGGTTCCAGCGACCCAGAATCATGGCGGCCAGCGCGATGAAGCCCTTGCCGGCGCTCATGTCCTTGGTGAAGGCCAGCCCGGAGGCCACCGTGAAGTAGGCCCCGCCCAGGCCGGCGATGGCGCCACCCAGAATGGTGTTGCGGATGCGGGTCCGGTTGACCCTGATGCCAACCGTGTCGGCCGCCTTGGGGTGTTCGCCGCAGGCCCGCAAGCGCAGGCCCCAACGGGACTTGAAGACCATGATGTTAAGAGCCAACACCGCCACATACATCAGGTAGACCAGCAGGGTTTGGCGGAATAGCACGGGCCCGATCACCGGGATGCGGCTGAGCAGCGGGATGGGCAGCACCGGCAATTGGATAGCGTGGTTCCAATGGGCGGCATCGCGCGTCAGGACAGTTGAGAACAGGTAGCTGGTCAGCCCGCTCACCAGCACGTTCAGCACCACGCCAACAATGATGTGGTCCACCCAGTACTTGACCGCAAAGACCGCCAGCAGGGCGCCCACCAGAGCCCCGGCAATGGGCGCCGCGATCAGGCCGGCGTAGGAGTTGGAGGCCCGGGAGGCCACCACCGCCGCCAGGAAGGCCCCGGCTAGCAGTTGGCCTTCGATGGCCACGTTGATCACACCGACCCGTTCACAGACCAGGCCGGTCATGGCGCCAAACACCAGCGGAATGGACAGCGACAGGGCGGAAGCCAACAGGATGGTCAAGGTCCAGGTGGCCGTCTTGCCGGCCACCACCCAGACCATGAAGCTCAGCACCCACAGCACGCCAAACGCGGACGGTAGCCACAGGCCCACCCGGCGGCGCTGGTTGGCCAGGCGCCAGGATGCCGCCAACGGCGCCAACATCAGCAGGCAAAGCACAATCACGGACGGCCGGGACGGCACGGCGAAATCCGGGATCTTGACGAAGTCGGTAGGCCGGGCCAGTTCGAACTTAGTGCTCACCCCGGCCGGTGTGACGGCAGTGAAAACGCAGGCCACGGCCCAAAAGACGCTCAACGCGATGGGCGCCTTGAAGGTCTTCGGTTCCAGCACGGGAGCCAACGGCAGTTCGGCCGCTTGGGGGGCTGGGGCTAGTCCGGTCAGGCTCATGCCGCCACCTCCCCCGGGCCGGCCGCGGCGGCCAGTTTGAGGGCCTGCACCCGCTCCGGGTTGGGTGTCCGGAAGACGGCCCGGATCAGGGGTGGCGCGGCGATCAGCAGGACAATGACGGATTGCAGCACCAGCACCACGTCGCTGGACCCGGCGGCCGATTGGACCATCGGCGCGGCGGCCTTGAGCCCGCCAAACAGCAACCCGGCCAGGACGGTACCCAGCGGCCGGGACCGGCCCAGCAGCGCCACCGTGATGGCGTCGAAGCCAAACGAGGCCGCCACACCGGAGTTCAAGTAGTGGAAGGTGCCCTGGACTTGGGCCGCGCCGGCCAGCCCGGCCAACCCCCCGGCAATCACCATGACCCAGATAAAACAGGCGTTGGTGTTGATGCCGGCCGTGCGGGCGGCCTGCGGGTTTTCACCCAGCGCCCGGAAGCGGAAACCCAGGGTGGAGCGGTCCAGCAGCCACCAGGTGAAGACGGCCGCCAGCAGAGCCAGGATGAAGCCAAAGTGGGTGGTGAAACGGCCGCCAAAGATATAGGGGAACTGGGCGGTGGAGTCGATCAGCGGCGTTTGCGGATTGTTGGAACCCTCCCGCTGGAAGGCGTCCAACGTCAGCAGATAGGACACGCCGAAGGCCGCCACTGAGTTCAGCATGATCGTCACAATGACCTCGTTGGCGCCGGTGCGGGCCTTCAAGATGCCCGGGATGAAACCCCACAGCGCGCCGCCGGCCATGGCCCCCAGCACGCACACCAGCAGGTGGACCACCGGCGGCAGGTGCAGCGCGTAACCGAGCCAGGCGCAGGGAATGGCGCCCAGGATGATCTGGCCTTGAGCGCCAATGTTGAACAGGCCGGCCCGGAAACCCACCGCCAGGCCCAGGCCGGCGAAGATCAGCGGCGTGGCCTGGGTCAACGTGTTGGTGATCGGCTTGATGAAGGCGACCGCATCCTGGCCCTGGAAGTTGACTACCGCGCCCTGGAACATGGCGACGTAGGCGTCCTTGACCGATTCCCAGACGGCCCCAAAGAAATCGGACGGCCGCGCGAACAGGTAGGAGGCGGAACTTTGCACATCCGGGTTGGCCGCAGCCACCAGCACCGCCCCCACCACCATGGCCAGCAGCACCGCCAGGACCGATGTGACCCAGGAACCGGACAGGATTTCCTTGAGGGCCAGTTGGAAGCGCCCGGGTGGGGGCGCGGCGGGAGGCTGGCCGGCCGGCCGGCCCTGAGACGGTTTGGCGACGGTGCCCGATGCCGCCTCGGCGGCCTCGGCCGCAGGCGTTGACACGACATCGGCGGCCGCCGGCGTCACGGCAGCGCCTGGTGACGGATCGGGTTCCACCGGGGGCAACGTCTGGTCGCTCATGGTGTCACCTCCCCCTGGCCGTCCGCCGCCCCGCCGGACCCGCCGGCCACGGCCACCTCGGCCGGCACCCCCGCCATCATCAAGCCCAAGGTCTCGCGGCTGGTGCCACCGGGCACAATGCCCAGCACCTTGCCCCGGTACATCACCGCGACCCGGTCCGCCAGCGCCGCGATCTCATCCAGTTCGGTCGACACCACCAGCACCGGAATGCCCAAGTCACGCTGCTTCAGAATCTCCGCGTGGACCGTTTCGATCGAGCCGACATCCAGGCCCCGGGTGGGCTGGGCCGCAATCAGCAGCTTCAACTCCTTGGACAGTTCGCGCGCCAAAATGACCTTCTGCTGGTTGCCGCCGGACAGCGTCGCCATGGCATCCTTGGCGCTGCCCACGCGGACATCGAAGGCCTCGATCCGCTGGGCGGCGGCCTGGCCAATCGCCTTCAAGTCAAGCCAGCCCCGGGCCGCAAAGGGCGGCCGGTCAAACTGGTCCAAGACCAGATTCTCCGCGATGGTGAAGGTCGCCACCATGCCGTCCTTGCCGCGGTCCTCCGGCACGTAGCCCACGCCGCTGTCCAGCACCTGCTTGACCGTCCGGCCGGCCAGATTGGTGCCAGCCAGTTCGATCGACCCGGAGGTTGGCTGGCGCAGCCCAATCAGCGCCTCGGTCAGTTCGGTCTGCCCGTTGCCCTGCACCCCGGCCACGGCCAGCACCTCACCCTGGCGGACATCGAACGACACGTTGTCCAACACCGGCACGCCGCCGCGTTCCAGGATGGTCAGGTTCTTGACCGACAGGGCCACCGGCCCGGCCTGCCCCGCCGCCACCTCTTTCTGCGCCGCCAAGTTGACCGCCCGGCCTACCATCATGGACGCCAGGGCGGCCTCCGGTTCGCTGGGGCTGGCTTGCCCCACCACGCGACCCAGGCGGATCACCGTGATGGTGTCCGCCACCTCACGCACCTCACGCAGCTTGTGGGTAATGAAAACAATCGACGTGCCGGCCTGGGCCAGTTGCCGCATGATCGCCATCAACTCGTCGGTTTCCTGCGGGGTCAGCACCGCGGTCGGCTCGTCCAGAATCAAGACTTGTGCGGAGCGGGACAACGCCTTGATGATCTCCACCCGCTGCTGCACACCCACCGGTAGGTCCTCCACCAGGGCGTCCGGGTCGACATCGAAGTTGAAGCGGGCCGAAATCTCCCGCACCAACGCCCGCGCCTTGGGCAGGTCAATCAGGTCACCCCGGTGCACCGGTTCGTGCCCCAGCACCACGTTTTCCGCCACCGTGAAGACCGGCACCAGCATGAAATGCTGGTGCACCATGCCAATCCCGGCCGCCATCGCCTGGCCCGGCCCGGCAAACGTGACCGGCTGGCCGTCCAGCACGATCTGGCCGGCATCGGGCTGGTACAGGCCGTACAGAACGTTCATCAAGGTTGACTTGCCGGCGCCGTTTTCGCCCAACAGGGCGTGAATCTGGCCCGGCTCTACCACCAGGTCGATCTCGCGGTTGGCATAGAAATCGCCAAACCGCTTGGAGATGCCCCGCAACTCAAGGCGCATCGAACGCTCCTCCTAAGAGCCGGGAGACCGGGCCGCCCCGACGCGCCGCCCGGTGTGGGGCGGCATCGGACCGCCGATACCGCCCCACCCAGGCAGACGTCTGAGAGCTAGCCAGGTCAAACCAGTCGGTTACCCCATCACGGGGCCGAGTCTGATTCGACCTTCAATTCACCGGACTGGATGGCGGCCTCAAGGGCGGCCACCTCGGCCTTGGTTTCATCCGACACCTGACTGGTGAAATCGTGGAACGGCGCAATCGCCACACCGCCGTTGGCCAGGTTGCCCACGTACGGATCCGGCGAGAAATTGCCGTCCTTGGTGTCCGTGATGACGTTCTCAACCGCCTCGCCCATCAGCTTCATGACCGAGGTCAAAATGATCGAGCCGTATTCCGTGGTCAGGTAGCCGTCCGCGTCCACCCAGATGATGACCGTGTTGCCGTCCTCTTGGGCGGCCTGGGCGGCGCCCAGACCGACCGGACCGGCCACCGGCATGATGACATCGGCACCCTGTGCGATCAGGTTCAGGGCCGTCGTCTTACCCTTGGCCTGGTCTGTGAAGTCGTCCGTGAACAAGCCGTTCTGGGTCGCCTTGTCCCAGCCCAGCAGTTCGACGTTGCCGCCCTTGTCCTGGTTGTAGCGGGCCACGCCATCCGCAAAGCCATCCATGAAGATCGTCACCGTGGGGATCTTCGCACCGCCAAACGTACCCACCTTGCCGGTGGTGCTGTAGGCGGCGGCCACATAGCCGGCCAGGAAGGCGGCCTCTTGCGTGGCGTAGACAATCGGCTTGACGTTGGGCAGCGAAATCTGCGAATCATCGACGATGGCGTAGTTCAAGCTGGGGTTGGCCTCGGCCGCCGTCTTGGTGCCCTCCGACAGGTTGAAGCCCACCGTAATGGTGATGTCGCAACCCTTAGCCACCATGTCTTCCAGGTTGGGCGCGTAGTCGTTCGAATCATGGGATTCGAGGGCTAGGACCTCGATCCCCAAGTCCACCCCAGCCCGCTGCAGGCCCTCATAGGTGGACTGGTTGAAGGACTGGTCGTCGAAACCGCCCTCATCCGACACCATGCAGGCGAAGAAATCGGAGGCCGCCTCGCTGGTGGCCGCACCGCTGGTTTCGGTGGCGGCATCGGTAGTGCCGTTGTCGGTGCTCTCATCGGGTGCGTCGGAACAGGCGGCCAAGACAAGGCCTGCCACCGCCAGCAGACTTACCACTGCGTACTTTTTTTTCAATGCGCTACTCCCTTGGGTTGTCCTGGGGGGATCCAGGGCCGGCCGGAGCCGGCCTGAGGGCGCGCGGAAGCGCGACCTTTCAACCCTTGACAATAGCGTGAAGGAGCGTCCCCAGCACGTTCAGGCCGTCCGTCGACAAAGCCGACTCGGGGTGGCCCTGGAGCGAGGCGAAGCGTGGGCCCTTGAGCGCAATCACCTCGTCGGTGCCCATGCGCCGAGCCAGCGTGAAGCCTTCCGGCGGCGTCAAAGGCGCCACCGCCGTGAAAGTGTTGTAGTAGCCCAGGGTGGCGGTCAAACCAAACAGGTTGTCGGTCAACTGTTCGCCCTGGTGCGGCCGGGTCAACTGGCGCAAGTCAAAGCCCAGGTGGTGACACAGAATCTGGTGCGACAGACAAACCGCCAGCAACGGCTTGGCGGTGGCCAGCCGGCGCACAATGACACGCCGCAGCGCTTCAATTCTGGGTTCGGCCGAACTAGGGTCGCCGGGGCCTGGCCCTGCTACCACCACGTCATCGGCGAACGATGGCGCCGCCGGGTCGTAGCCCCGCCACGACACCACCGTGGCCCTGGCGCCCAGGTGGCGTAGCTGGTGGGCCAGCATCTGGGAGAAATGGTCCTCCGCGTCCACGATCGTGATGCCCAGACCGGCCAGGACCTGGTCCTGGCCGGTCTGCGGCTGCAGCCAGAACTGGGCCAGCCGCTCGTTGCGATACAGCAGCGTCCGGGCCACCTGCGGATCGTCCGCCACCGCCGCGCCCTGGCCCTCAGCGGCGGGGCCATCCGCCGCTTCAGGGGCCGCCAGCGCGCCTATGGCGGTCAGCACGCCAGCCGCCTTGGTGCGGGTCTCCGCCACCTCGTTCAGCGGGTCGGAGTGCCGCACCAAGGTGGCGCCGGCGGGCACCGACACCTGGCCCGCCGGGCTGACATAGGCGGTGCGGATCATGATGGGCGCGTCCACATCCCAGCGCCCGGTCACCCCGTCCCGCTCAAATAGGGCCATGACGCCGGCGTAGTAGCCGCGGGGACGCTTCTCGCGGCGGGCAATCACGGTGCAGGCGTTTTCCATGGGCGAGCCGGTCACAGTGGGCGCAAACATGGTGTGGCGCAACACCTCCCGCGGGTCCTTGTCGGTGGCGCCCTCCAGCAAGTACTCAGTGTGGGTGACCTTGCTCATTGGTTTCAGGTAGGGTCCCAGGACCCGGCCGCCGTTGGGGCAAATCGCGCTCATCAGCTTGAGTTCTTCATCCACCACCATGAACAGTTCATCAACCTCTTTAGCGTCCGTCAGGAAGGTCAGCATGCCGGGCACGGTGGGGCCTTCCGCCGGGTGGCGGTAGGTGCCGCTGATGGGGTTCATTGTCACCACGCCCCCCTTGACCGTCAGGTGGCGCTCCGGGCTGGCCCCGGCAAAGGCCACCCCCGGGGTGCTGACGGCATAGGTCCAGTAGGCGCCCTGTTCGCGCCGCAGCAGCGCCCCCAACCAGGCCAGCACCGCCTGGCTGGGGCTGGCCTCGACCTGCCCCCGGAAGGACCGGTGGATCACAAAGTTGGCGCCCTCGCCCCGGCCAATCTCCTCCCGGATGACCGTCTTGACCTGCTCCGCATAGGCCTGGTCGTCAATGTCGAAGCCCTCGGCCTGGAAGGCTGGTGCCGCCCCGGGCAGTTCGGCCAGCAGTTCGGCCAGGTCAACCGTCTGGCGGCTGGTGGCCACCAGGCAGCGCAGGGGCGCGGCATCGTCCACCACATCGAAACCCCGCTCGGCGATCTGCCGGAACGGAACCAAGGCCAAGATGGTGTCCGCCTGGTCGCCCAGCGGGATACTGGCCGTCGCATCGACATCGGCGATAGTCCCGGTCAGCAGGTCGACGCTGGGGGCGGTGCCACGCCGGATCAGGGCAAAGGGCAAGTCTTTGGTCAAGATGGTTTGAAGGGCACTGGCCATTTGGGGGCTCCTTGCGGTTGGGCCTGGCTCCAAGCAACAAAAAACCGCCTGGGACCAGGCGGTTGGTTGGGTTAGCCGACACTCCCGCCTAAGAGGCGGGCCACCACTGGGTGTTGGTTGTGTGCAGCATCAAGAGCCAGCCTACCGCACGGACAGCGACCCTAGGACAAGTGACCGGCGGCCGCCCGGCCGGGGATGCCCCGGCTGGACGGCCGCCTTGTCAGTCACTCAGTTTCCCAAACGGTCAGTCGGTCACCGTGATGGTCCGGGTGACGCCGCTGCCCGTCAGCGTCACGGTGGCCGTGGGCCGGGTGCCGCCGTAGGCGTCATGCGACTGGGCAATCATGGTGAACGAGCCGTTGCCGGTGCCACCGGTAGTTGAGAGCGTTAGCCACGACTGGTTTGAGGTCACCGTCCAGGTGGTGTTCGAGGTAACCGTCTCCGACCGGGTGGCAGCCGTACTGGGTGCGTTCCAACTGCTCGAAGGGTTAACCGTCAAGGTGGTGCTCGCCTGCGACACGTTGATGGTCTTGGTGACACCGCCGCCGGTCACTATCACCTTGCCGGTGCGGGACAACGAGGTCGACCTTGGATCGGCCGTGATCACGAAGGATCCATTGCCCACGCCGGACGTCAAACTGACGTGCAACCAGCTCTCGGTCGTGGTGACGGTCCAGGCGATGTTCGAAGTCACGGTGACGTTGGTGTTGCCACCCACCGGAGTCACACTCCAACTGGATGACGGGCTGGTGGTCAGCGTGCTGGCCGCCTGCGTCACCGTCACGTTCTTGGTCACCCCACCGCCCTTGATGGCGACAGTGGCGGAGCGGGACGAAGTACTGGTCTTGGCCTGCGCCGTGACCGTGAACGAACCGTTCCCAGTGCCGCTGCCCCCATTGATGGTCAACCAGGTGGCGCTGGTGGTGGCAGTCCACGGCACGTTCGCCGTCACCGTGATGGCCGCTGTTGTCCCACCCAGCACCGGCGCCGCCACCGAGGTGGGGCTGACCGCCACCGAACTGGCTTCCTGGGTCACCACCAGGGTCTTGGTGGTGGCGCCGGAGGCCTTCAGGCTCAGCGTCTGGGACCGCTTGGCGGTTGACGTCTTGGCGGCCGCCGTCACCGTCACCGTGCCGTTGCCGCTACCCGAGGTGGGGCTGACGGAGAGCCACGAGCTGGTGCCGCTGATGGTCCAGCTGGTGTTGGAGGTGACGGCCACGGTGATGCTGCCGCCCGCCATCGGCGCCGTCCAGGTGGCCTGACCCCAGTTGACGGTTGGCGGCTGCTGCGTCACCGTGAAGGTCTGAGTTGGCACGCCCTGGCCGCCAATAGTGACGGTGCCGGTGCGTTCCTTGCTGCTGGTGTTCTGGGTCACCTTGATCTGGATGGTGCCGTTGCCGGAACCCTTGGCGTTAGCCACCGTCAACCAGGAGGTGGAAGAAGTCACGGCAGCGCTCCAGGCGACGTTGCTGGTGACGCCCAGGTTGAGCGTCTCGGCCGCGGACTGCGGCCCCCACGAGGTCTGGCTCAGCGTCAGTTGCGACTGCGCCGGCTGTGTGATGGTGAAACTGTCGATCAACTGACCAGCGGTGGCCGAGGTGCCCACCTTATAGGTCTTGACCTGGATCGAAGTCTGGCTGACCGTGACGGCCGAATACATGGTGTTGGACGGCTGCTCGTTGCCATAGTCGGTCGAGGCGTAGTACCAGTTGATCCAGGGCCGGCTGGACGACTTGGGCGGGTCGATCAGCTTGTAGGTCTTTTCACCGGAGTTGCGCGGGATGTAGTAGACCAGGCCGTCCAACCCCGAGTTGATGTTTGACAGCGGCGTGCTGGCGTTGGTGGCGGTGCCCCAAGCGGCCTTGCCAGTGCCCAGGTCCCAGGTGATGGGCTGCGAGCGGATCAGGTTGTGGTCATGTCCGGCCAGGACCAGGTCCACGCCCACCTCGGCGTAGGTCTTGGGCAGTTCCTTGACGATGTTTGAGTTGTTGTAATCACCCGCGGGATAGGAACTGGAACCGGCATGCTTGCCGCCAAACGGCGACTTGTGCTCCAGCACGATGATGAAACGCGACGTGCCATCCCCGTTGGTGCCATAGGCGGCCACGGCCTGCTTCACCCAGGCCGAGGTCTTCTGCAGCTCGGACGAGGAATCCAGGTTGGTGTTGACGTACAGGAACAGCGCGTTGCCATAGACCTGGACGTACTGCAACGGGTAGGAGGTGGAGGTGCTGGGGGCCGCCGTCAACGACGGGCGGGAGAACAACTGCTCCCACATGACGCCCTCGCTGGAGCCGTCATCGTGGTTGCCCAACCCCGGGTTGAAGGCCAGAGACCTGAGGTTCTTGCCGGTAGCATTCAGCCAACCGGTCATGTGGTCCTTGTCGACATCGTCGACGATGTCGCCCGTGTGGGTCAGGAAGACGGCCTCCGGGTGCTGCGACAACGCCTTGGACAAGGTGTTGCCCCAGAACTGCGTGTAAAGGTCCTCATCGCCCTGCGAATCAGCAAAGTCGAGGAACGTGAACTCGCTGGTCGAAGCCGCCTCGGTGGTGAACTGGTACTTGGGCGATTCGTAGTCCGTGCTACCGATCTTGGCGCCCACCAGATAGTTGTAGGTGGTGCCAGGGGTCAGGCCCTTGACCGTGCAGGTGTAGGCGGTGTAGTCACTGATGGCCTTGGTGACGTCCTTCGTGGTGCAGGTGGTGCTGGCCGTGACGGCCACGCCACCGATGTCCAACTTGACGTAAGGGCTGGTGTACTTGGTCTTGTCCAGACCCAACCAGGTGATGACACGCTCGGTCTTGGGGTTCTGGCCAAAGCCGTTGTTCAGGCCGTACGGGTCGAGGACTCCGGCGGCCTGGGCTGGGCCAACGCCAGCCCCTAACGGCAGCAAGATGGCCGCACTTAGGGCAGCGAACACAGTGGATAGGCGGGCACGACGCATGGGGGCTCCTTAAATAAGCTCTGGGGCGAAACGGTGCAAATGGGTACTTACCAGACTAGCCCAACTACCCTGCGTGAGGGAAGAGTGAACGTTGCCCCAAATCGTCACCCGGTGGGCGGCCAGGGAATCACGGTGAAGTGGTTCGAGTACTTGACGGACGTGCCCGCCCCGGCCATCGAAGCCGTCACCTTGACCACGAAATCACCGCCGATGTCGGCCTGGCTGCTGAGGTAGGTGGGTGCTCCGCCCACCCGCTTGCCGTCCTTGAACCACTCGTAGGTCAGGCTCACGCCCGCCAGTGGCACGTGCTGGGTCATCACCGCCAACAGGTAGCCGGCCCGGCCCTCCGCTGCCGCTCCGACCCACATCATGCCCAACACCTGGATGTGATTCGAATACTTGACCACCTGCTGCCCGCCGGCGCTGACGGTCACCTTGGCCACCAGATCCTGGCCTTTGTCGGCCGGCTGGATGGTGTAGGTCTTGCCCGTTCCCACCACCGACGTGCCCTTGAACCACTGGTAGGTCACCTGAGCGGTGGTGGGCGCATAGGAAGCCGTGACCGTGAGCGGCAGCCCAACCCCGGCGCCACCCACAATCACCGGCGTGGACAACGCCACCGCCGGGGGCGGGTCGGCCTGGGCGGCCGGCCCCAGGGCCAGGGCACCAGCGGCCAACAAGGCGGCGGTCAAAGCTGAAACGGCGGACAGGCGGCGGGCGGGCGAGCGGCTCATTGGGGGGGCCTTCCAGGTGACGGTTGCTGTCACCCTCACCTTACGCCGGCCACCTGGCCTGCCACCAGCCCCCAACGGGTGTCAAAACAGCCTCTCAACAGCGCAAACCCACGGCCGGCCCGCCAGGAGACCAGGTCAGATCAACTCGCGGGCAATCGCCTCGGTGACGGCGTGCGTCCGGTCGTTGACACCAAGCTTGGCGTAGATGCTGGAAAGATGCGTCTTGATGGTCGATTCGGCCACGAACAGCTTGGCCGCCACCTCCTTGTTCGGCATACCGCGGGCCACCAACCGCAACACCTCCGCCTCGCGCTGAGTCAGCGGCTGGCCGGGGTTGGCCAACGCCGCCGCCACCACGGCCGAAGGCTGGGGCTTGCCCGCGGCCACCCGCCGCACCGCCTCGACAATCTTGGGCGGCGGGTTGGCCTTCAAGATGTAGTCATCCGCGCCAGCCCCCATCGCCTCCACAATCCGGACATCCGAATCGAACATGGTGACCGCCAAGGTCCGGGTGCCCCGGCCCAAGCGGGCGGCATCGGCCAGGACCTGTTGGGTGGCCCAGACCCCGCCCCGGCCCGGCATCTGCAAATCCATCAAGACCACGTCCGGGCCCAGTTCGCGGGCGAGTTCCACCGCCTCTTCACCCGTGGCGGCCTCACCCAGGACCTCAAACTGGGCGTCATCCCGTAGCAGATCAACCAGGCCCTTGCGCACAATCGGGTGGTCATCCGCCACGATCACTGTGATGGCCGGGCTGGTTTGATCAGCGGCCTGGCCGGCCGGCTCCGGTGTCGGCGCTGGCTCTTCCATGGCATGAGACACCTGGACGGTCAAACGCGCCCCGCCGCCATCGGCCTGGCACAGTTCGACCCGGCCACCCACGGCCGCCACCCGTTCGCGCAACCCGGCCAGGCCAAAGCCCGCCGCGCTACCGCCCGGTCCCTCCACCAAGCCAACGCCATCGTCCACCACCTCCAACACCAATTGGCCCTCTTGAGCTTTGGCGGTGACCCAAGCGTGAGCCGCCCCAGAATGCTTCCGCACGTTACCTAAACCTTCCTGAGCCGCTCGCAGCAGCATCAATTGCAAGTCCGGCGGCAAAGCGCCCGGCAGGTCAACACTCGCGTCCACCACAATGCCGGTCTCCCGGGTGAACCGTTTAGCCAGTTGCGCCAGGGCCTCGTCAAGCGGGCCAGAATGCTCCAGTTTGGCGCTCACCGCCACCAGCGACCTGGCCTCCTTGAGGGCCTCCCGGGCCGATTCGATCACCACCGATAGTTCGTCCGCCAACAGCGGATCATTCACCTCTGGCCCGGCTGCCCGGCCCTGGGCCCGCTCGGCCGCCATCAGCACACCCACCAGCGACTGGGCGATGGTGTCATGAATCTCACGCGCGAGCCGTTCACGTTCCACCATCACGCCGGATTCGCGTTCGGCCGCCGCCAGCGAGGCCCTGGTTTCCGCCAACGTAGCCAGCAGGTAGGCCTTCTCCGCCCCCCACCGCCAGCCGCTGTGCAGCCACATGCCGATCAGCAGCGAGTAGATCACGCCGCAGATTTCGATCACCAGGGCGCTGGCCCAGCCCCGCGACAGCGTCAGCCCAATCCCGGCGGCAGCCGCCACCAGCACCGTGCCCGCCGCCGGCCGGGCCAGCAGTTTGGAAGACGAGCCGCTGACCCACAACATGCCGTAGACCGCCACTTGAGCGATGGCCGCCGATGGCGCCACGTAACCCACGCCCAGCATGGCCAGAGCCGCGACGATCGCCATCGGCCACCAGCGCCACCCCGGCAAGGGCTGTTCCCATGGCAACAAGGGCCGGGCGCAGATCAGCCAGGCCAGCACGATGGCGATCAGGCAGGCGGCGGTTTGCCACGGCATGTCGGGGCCGCGCCGGGCGTCCGGCTGATCGACATAGCCAAACACCCCCGAGGTCAAGATGACACCAACCAGCAAGGCGTCGAAGACCCACACCCCCGTGCGCTCCCAGGCCTCGTAGGTGGCTTCACTGCGGGGCCGGTAGGCCATGCCCATGACGGCGTGGGACAGCACAATGATCACCGCCACCAACACCGGCACCGCCGGCGGGCGCTGCAGGAACAGGGCGATTGAACCGCAAATGCCCAGCCCCACGGCCACGGCCGCATCCCACACCCGGGCACCGGCCTTGAGCCGATCCGGCATGGTGGCGGCTTCTGGTAAGGCTGCCATGAGGGGGATCACCTCCGGGTGTGCGGGCGACCCAGGGAGGCAGGGCAAGGCCGACAGCATCTTGCCAGTGCCACCCGGGGGAACGGGGGCAAACACGTTACTTGGGGCTCTGTCACGGCACAAGCTATCGGACCGGCTCGCCCGCTGGCAAACGGCCTGGCCGGGGCCCAGGCCAGAGGCCTACCGCGGCCGCTGGCGCCACCGGGTGGCTCGCTACGCCGTCACCGGGCGGGCCAGGCCGTCGATCACCTCGACACCGGGCAGGGCGCCCAGTAGATCACCGGGCAGGGTCAGTTTGGCCGCCCTGATGCCGGCCCCGATGATGGCCGGGCCGCGGCTGACCACCCCGGCATCGATCAGCACGCGCCAGTCACCCGGCACCCCGATGGGCGTGATGGCGCCGTATTCCATGCCGGATTCCGCTACCGCCACGTCCATCGGCAAGAACGACGCCTTGCGGACATCCAGCAGCCGGCGCACCACGTTGTTGACGTCTGCCCGGGTGTCGGCCCGCACCGCCACGGCCGCCACCTTGGTGACGCCGTCCCGTTTGCCTGCCACCAACACACAGTTGACGCAGGATTCGAAGGGCAGGCCGTAAGCGTCAACCAACGCCGCCGTGTCCGACAGTTCGGGGTCTATCCCGCCTACGCCCACCAGGTCGCTGACCTGGGGTGACGTGGCCGCCCAGGCCTGCAGGGCGGCTAGCGTGGCGGGCGCCAACAGTTCCGGGTGGTCCAGGGCAGGAGTGGTGACGAGCTTGCCAAACGACAACGTGGCCATGGCGAAATCCTCATTGGGTTGGGGACTGGTTCTTACCCCTCAGTATGCCGCCTGCGGCTGGCCGCCGGTGGTCTTTGTAAACCAGACCACCCGCCCCCGGCACCAAAGTGGCCACCTTGGACCTGGACCCGGGTGGCCAACCCTAGGGGCAGGCTTCGCGCCTCATCGCATCACCAGCCGGTGGCGATCTTCTTGGAGGCCTGGAACGTGCCGTTCCCATTCCCCTGGTAGTAGTAGACGTCACCGACCGAATCACTCCGGCCCACGATGTCCGCCTTACCGTCACCGTTCAGATCAGCCCCCGCCGCCAACGTGAACCTGCTCCAACCGCGGCCAACCTGCGCCGGCGCCTGGAACGTCCCATTACCCCGCCCAAAGTAGGCATACAGCAAACCAGACGAGTTGATCGACAAGATGTCAGCCTTCTTGTCGTTGTTCAGATCACCCGCCGCATACAGGTCAAACCCAGCCCAGCCATGACCCACCTCAGTCCGACCCTGAATGAACCCACCCTTACCATTCCCGGCATACAACCACAGCAACCCGTCCTGGTCGATCGCCAACATGTCGTTCGCCCCATCACCATTCAGGTCACCCGCTGGCACGATCCGGTAGTTAGTCCAGCCCCGGCCGCACTGCACCGGCGCCGCCAACCCGCCAGCCCCATTACCAGCCCGCAACCACATCGTCCCAGTCATGTCAACCGTGATGATGTCAGCCTTCTTGTCACCATTCCAGTCCCCCGGGCCAAACACCCGGTGCCTCCCCAACCCAGACGACGCCAACACCTTCTTACTCGACAACGTCCCACTGGTAGTCGTCGTGTGCATGTCCAGAGCGCCGGTCGTCGCGTCCACCGCCAGGATGTCACCCCGGCCGTTACCCTCCAAGTCCGGCGTCAAACTGAACCACTCATACTTGTTCGCCGGTTGGCGCTGCACCACTGTGAACTGGTCCACCGGCGTGGTGGGATTACCGGTCCGGTAGCTCTTGACCTGGATCGAATCCCGGCTCACGGTCACCACCGAATAGACCGTGTTGGCGGGCTGTGTGTTGCCGTAGTCGGAGAAACTCCAGCGCCAGGCCACCCACGGCCGGCTCTGGGTGGTGGGCTCATTGATCACGGCATAGGTCTTGCTACCGCTGTTGCGCGGAATGTAGTAGACCAGACCATCGGTGACCGAATTGATGGTGGTCAGCCCGGCCAGGGACCGGTCCCACACCGCCTTGCCGGTGACCGAGTCCCATTTGATGGGCAGCGACCGGATCAGGTTGTGGTCATGGCCGGCCAGCACCAGGTCGACACCCACCTCAGCAAACGTCTTGGGCAGTTCCTTGACAATGTCGGGGTTGCCGTAATCACCTGTGGGGTAGGCGCCGTCACCGGAGTGCCTGCCGCCAAACGGCGACTTGTGCTGCACCACAATGATGAAGCGGTCAGAGCCGTCCGGGTTCTTGCCGTTGGCCGCCACCGCCTGACGCACCCAGGTGGAGGTCCGCGTCAGGCGCGACGGGGTATACATGTTCGTGTTGATGTGCAAGAACAACGCGTTGCCGTAGACATACGAATACTGCAACGGCCAGGGCACGGTGGCAGTGGGCCGCGCCGTCAACGACTCGCGCGGGAACAGGCCGTCCCACATCAGCGCCTCGGACGAGCCATCGTCATGGTTGCCCAACACCGGGTTGAAGGCCAGGCCGCTGAGCGACGTCCCCACCGACAGGGTCCAGTCCGCCACATCGCTACTGGAGTTGCCAATGTCTCCGTTCTGAACCAGGAACTTGGCCTCCGGGTGGGCGGCGATGGCGCTGTTCAGTGTGTTGGCCCAGAAGGTGGTGTAGGTGGCGGCCGGAGAACTTTGGCTGTCGGCAAAGTCCAGGAAGGTGAACGTGCTCTCGCTGCTGGCTTCCGTGGTGAAGCTGAAGGTGGCAGATTCGTCGGTGCCGGCGCTGGCCTGGGCGCCCACCTTGTACTGGTAGGTGGTGCCAGGGGTCAGGCCCCGCACCGGGCAACTGTAGGCGGTGTAGGAACTGAGCCCGGAACCCAAGGCGTTGACCGTGCAGCCGGCCGTACTTGGCGCCGCCTGGCTGATGTCACTGCCAGCCGGGGCCACCTTGATGTAGGGCGCGGTGTACCCGGCGCTGTTCAACGCCAGCCAGGTGACCGTCCGCTGGGTCTTGGGATCCAACCCAAAGCCGTTGTTCAGGCCCACCGGATTCAGCACGCCCACCATGGCCAGCGCGGGGACAGGCACGGCCCCGGCTGCCTCCACACCGGCCTCTGAGTCATCTGGGCCGCCGATGCCGCTCGCCACACCTCCCGTCAAGCTGATAACTAGTGCGGCGGCCAGCACCGGTGCGGCCACGAGGATAAGGCGGGATGGGCGGCGGCTCACTTGGGGGCTCCTTCAGGTTCCTGGACGGTGGGCGGTGGAAACCACTACCGGGACGCCACCAGGCTAGCAAGAGCCGAGCCCGGTCAACCGCACGGCTGACCGGGCCCGGCACCAGGAGGTAACCCAGAAGAGGAAACCCAGTGACCGCCTACCAGTTCAAGGCCAACAGGCTGGCGGCCTGGAAGGCGCCGCCGCCCTTGCCCCGGTACAGGTAGGTGACACCGGTGGTGTTATTGCGGCCCACAATGTCGGCCAGGCCGTCACCGGTCAGGTCAGCCCCGGCGGCCAGGCTAAAACCGGACCAACCCTTGCCCACCTGGACCGCCGCCTGGAACTGGCCGTTGCCCTTGCCCAAGTAGGCGTACAGCACACCGGAGGCGCCCACGCCCAGCAGGTCATTCTTGCCGTCCTTGTTCAGGTCCGCGGCCGCAAAGGCGGTGAAGCTGGTCCAGCCCTTGCCCACCTGGGTGCGGCCAGGCTTGAAGGCTCCCTGGCCGTTGCCAGCGTATAGCCACAGCACCCCGGCGCTGTCGATGGCCAACAGGTCGGCCACCTTGTCGCCGTCCAAGTCACCGCTGGGCACCAGTTGGTAACCGGACCAGCCGCGGCCAATTTGGACAGGCGCCGCCACCTTGCCGGCACCCAGGCCAGCCCGCAGGTAGAGCGCGCCAGAAGCCGAAACGGTCAGGATGTCCGCCTTGCCGTTACCGTTCCAATCGCCCGCACCGTAGACGCTGTGACCGGTCAGATCGGTGGCCAGCGTCTTGGTGGCGACAATGGTGCCGTTGGTGTTGACGGAATGGACGTGGGCGGTGCCGGCCGTGGTCAAGGCCACGATGTCACCCAGGCCGTTACCGGTCAGGTCTGGTGACAGGGTCAACTGGCCGTACTGGCGCGGCGGTTCAACCACCACCAACTGGCCGGCGCCGTCCACCCCGGCCGATTCGCCAACGGCGTTGACCGCCTTCAGCGTCGCGCTGTAGCCGCCCGGCGTCAGGCCGGACCAGACGTAGCGCAGCGTCGAGGCGCCCACCCGCACCACGGTGCCATCAGACAAGGCCAGTTCATAGCCGGTAATGACCGAGCCGCCATCGTCCGCCGGCGCCTGCCAGGTGATGACCAGGCTGGAATCGCCGCTGGCGGTCAGCACCGGGGCGGCGGGCGCGGCCGGCGCCG
>JAISTN010000255.1 GCA_031272565.1 Bifidobacteriaceae bacterium | reverse complement strand
CCCTCCGTCCTGACCCGGCCGGGCGAGGGCACCGTGCGGGAACTGGGCGACCAGCTTGGCTCCAACGAGCGGTCGCTGAACCAGTACATCCACCTGAACGGCGTGCGCTCCTGCCAGGTGGTGATGGGGGTGACCACGCTGCACCCTGGCAACATGTGGAACACCATGCCGGCCCACACCCATGACCGGCGCACCGAGTGCTACCTGTACTTCGACCTGCCGGCCGAGGCCCGCGTCATCCACCTGTTCGGCACCCCGGACCAGACCCGGCACCTGGTGGTGGCGGAAGGCCAGGCCGTCATTTCGCCGTCTTGGTCGGTCCACTCCGGCGTGGGCACCGCCGCCTACAGCTTTGTCTGGGCCATGGCGGGCGAAAACCAGGAGTTCGACGACATGGACGGCTTCCCGGTCGCGGCCATGCGCTAGGACTCCCGCCCGGCCCGCAGCACCACACCCGGCCGGCCGGTCAACCGCAGTCTGGCAGCACGGCCCGGAAGGCTTCCACATCGGAACTGAGCAGCCGCGTGGACGCCGAACCCTGCGGATACATGACCGATTGGGCGTCCTCCGCATGCCCCAGGCCCAGGGCGTGGCCGAATTCGTGGACAATCACCAGCACGGCCTCATCGTGTTGGCGGCGCAGGGCCAGGTCGAACCAGTCTTGGTCCAGGTAGATGTCGGCCTCGACAATGCCCTGGATGGTGCGTTGGGTGGAGGCCACCCCAACCGTGTCGCCGGACCGGCCCTCCGCCATGTCCTGGACCTCATCGGTGGGGACAAACTGGATGGTGATGGGGGTGCCCACCTTGGTGCGCGACGACACCGAATCGGCTTCCAGTAGGTCCACGCCGGACAGTTCCTCCACCAGCTCGACCGCCTGCGCCAGGGCTTCTTGGCCGCCGGGCGGCACCGAGCTGGCCTCGCCCACCAGTTCCCAGGTGGTGGCACCGCAGACCAGGTGCGAGGGGTACAGGTCGGCATCCGACAGCAGGCTGTAGCCTTCCGGCAGTTCGCCCTGGGCCGCCACCTGGCCGCCCAGTTTGGGCACCGACAGGGGGTCGATGTCGAACATGCCCCGTAGCGCTTGCACCCCCACCACGGCCGTGGCGGCGGCGGCCACGATGGCCGTGATCTTGAGGAACGTGCGGCCCCGGTGAGGCGGCTCCGGTTCCGGCAGCCACTGCCCGTAGACCAGGTGGTCGCCCATCGTCACATCCGGTGGGCTCCAATAGCTGATGCCCCGCACCGGCAGCCATGGTTCGGCCTCCATGCCCAGCACCGGGCCAGCCGGGTCCGGCAGCACCTCGGGCGGTGGGGATTCCCCAGGCGGCTGGGGCTCCCCGGGGGTTTGGACCAACCCAGGCGGCAGGCTCATGCCCGGCACGCCACCCGTGCCACCAGCGCCACCGGGGGTGCCTCCGGGGGCCGCACCACCAGTCCCGCCGGCCCCACCGGCCCGGTTGGCGTCGAAGTCCGCGCCCCCAAACTGGGGGCCACCATACAGCCCCCCGCTCATGGCGCCCACGTCCGGATCAGCCAGAACACCACCGGCAACGTGACGAACATCAGGGCATTGGATTGCACCACGGTTTGGGCGCTGAACTGGTAGGCCCGCTTATGCTGGGCCGCCAGCAGCACCGTCATGGTGCCGCAGGGCAGGGCAAACATGACCACCGCCGCCTCGCCTCCCAGCGTGTCCAGGCCGGCCAGGCGGACCACCACCAGGATCAGCAGCGGCCACACCAGCAGGCGCAGGCCGTTGGCCAGGTAGCCAAAGGGGTTCTTGAACAGGTCGCCCAGGTCTGAATCCGCCAGGCCAAACCCCACCACCATCATGGCCAGGGGCGCCATCGCCCCACCCATCATGGACATGGCGCCGGCCACCACGGAAGGTAGTTCGACCCGGCTGAAGAACAACACCACGGCCAGTACGCAGGCCACGATGGCGGGCGATTTGACCAGCCGGAGCAGCGAGAAACGGCCCGCGCCCATGTTGCGCTCACCGAAGGTGAAGAAGACAAAGGTCCACACCAGGTTGACCACCACCGAACAGAGCAGGCCGGGCACCCCGTACAACTCGGTGATGATCGGAATGCCGATGAACGTCACGTTGGGGAAGGTCACCAGGTTGACAAAGGCCCGGCCCGTGTCGGGTGTGAACGGCAGCACCCGGGACAGTCCCCACGAAGACAAGATGACCAAGCCAAAGTACGGCACCGCGATCAGGGCGACGGTGCCCAGCGAGCGGGCCATGCTGGGTGAATAGGGGTGGGAGGCGGACATCACGATGGCGAAGGGCGTGATGACCTGAACCAGCAGGCGGCCCAGATCATCGGCGAACTGGGCGGAGATGAAACCACTGCGGCGCAGGCCAAAGCCCAAGGCGCCCGCCAGGACCACCTTGACGCCAATCGCCGCCAGCGCCTCCACTCACATCACTCTCCTTGGCCGGCTGCGCGGACCGGCCTACAGCGAACCTATCGCACTTGGGCGTATCCCAACCGGTGGGCCTCACAAGGGCCGCAATTCTCCCTGTTCCACAATCGCTTCATAGGCGGCTTGGGGGCACAGGTTTTCCCCCAACCGGTTGGGCTTGCCTTGGCCGTGGTAGTCGGACGACCCGGTGGCCAGCAGCCCAAAGCGCTGGGCTAGGCCGAGCAGGCGCTGGCGCTGGGCCGGCGGGTTGTCCCGGTGGTACACCTCCAGGCCGGCCAGGCCCGCCTCGGCCAGGCGGCCGATGGCGTTGTCGTCGACAATCCGCTGCCGCTTGACGGCCGCCGGGTGGGCCAAGACCGGTACGCCCCCGGCTTCCCGGACCAACTCCACCATGCGGGCGGCATCGGGCGCATAGTGGCGCACGTAGTACGGGCCGCTGGGGTGCAGCAGCTTGGTGAAGGCCTCCGACCGGTCTTGCACCACCCCCAACGCCACCAGCGTGTCGGCGATGTGCGGGCGGCCTACGGTGGCGTCCGCGCCGGTGTGTTCCAGCACCGCCTCCCAGGTGATGGGATAGTTGGCTGCCAGTTTGGACACCATGGTGCGGGCCCGTTCCTCGCGGGCCTCGCGCACGCGGCGGTGTTCGGCCACCAGCGGGCCGTAGGCCGGTTCATGCAGGTAGCTCAACAAGTGGGCGGTCACACCCTTGACCCGGCAGGACAGTTCCGCCCCCGGCAACAGGGTGATGTGGTGCCGGCGGGCGGCAGCGGCCGCTTCCTCCCAGCCGGCCTCCGCATCGTGGTCGGTCAAGCCCACCACGTCCAGCCCGGCGGCGGCGGCCTGAGCCACCAACTCCGCCGGGCTGTCGGTGCCGTCCGACACCACCGAATGGGTGTGTGGGTCGATCTTGAGTTCCGGCACTAAATCCAGTCCTTCTTCTTGAAGAACAGGTAGATGATGACCGCGCCGGCCGCCATCAGGGTAAAGGAGAAGGGATAGCCAAAGAACCAGTGCAACTCCGGCATCCGGTCGAAGTTCATGCCGTAGATGCCGGTGATCAAGGTGGGCGCAAACAGGATGGCGGCCCAGGCGGAGATCTTCTTCATCTGTTCGTTTTCGCGCTGTGCCACCAGGGTCGAATTGAGGTTCACAATGTCGCGCAGGGCGGCGTGGATCGCCTCGGCCTGGTCCCGCACCCGGATCAGGTGATCGGACACGTCCCGCAGGTAGCGGCGCAGTTCCTGGTCCGCCGGATGCTGCTCGAAGCCGGCGGTCAGGTCGTCCATGATGCCGCCGGTGGAGCGGACGGACCGGGCGTATTCGGCCACCTCACGTGTCAGGTTGTAGACCCGGCGGGTGGCGTCCGGGTCGCCATCAAACACCGCCACTTCGATTTCGTCGATGTCCTCCTGCAGGCCGTGCACCACCGACGGGTAGCGGTCCACCACGGCATCCAGGAAGCCGTAAACGACGGCTTCGGGGCCCAGAGCCAGCAGTTTCGGTTGGGCCTCCAGGCGGTGGCGGACCTCGCCCAGGCTGGGCTGTTCGCAGTGCCGCATGGTGACCACAAAATTGGGCCCGGCGATCAGGAAGACCTCGCCGAACTCGACATCAGCGCTGGCGTCGCGGTAAACCGCCGGATGCAGCACCATGAAGAGGGTGTTGCCGTAGCGTTCAACCTTGGGCCGTTGGTGGGCCCGCAGCAGGTCTTCCACGATCAGTTCGTGGAAACCAAAGACGATGGCCACGGCGATGACTTCTTCGGCCGTGGGCCGGTACAACCCCACCCAGGTCATCGCTGCCGGGTCCTGGTCG
>JAISTN010000124.1 GCA_031272565.1 Bifidobacteriaceae bacterium | reverse complement strand
CATCTGGACCGAGCCGCTGACGGCGTCCAGCATCTGGTTGTAGCGCAGCAGGTTGCCCGGCTGGGTGGCTTTCTTGATCAGGCCTTTGATGACTTGCTGCTGGTTCTGGCCGCGGGTGCGGTCGCCGCCCTCGAAGGCGTAGCGTTCGCGGGAGAAGGCCAAGGCCTGGTCGCCGTTCAGGTAGTTGTCACCTTGGGCAAAGTAGTAGTGGCCGTAGCGGGAGGTGAAGGCGTACTGGGACTCGACATTGATGCCGTCCAGGGTGTCAACAATCCGCACCAGCGAGGTGAAGTTGACCCGAACGTAGTAGTCGATGCTGATCCCATACAGGTCCTGCAGCGTGTCGATCGACATCTGGATGCCGTACAACCCGGCGTGCGTCAGCTTGTCCTTGATGCCGGTGGTGCCATGCAGTTGCAGGTAGTAGTCGCGCGGCGTGTTGACCAGCAGGATCTTGTGGGTGGCCGGGTTCAGCACGATCAGAATGTTGACGTCAGACCGGGCTGTCAGTTCGATTGACCCGAAGGTGTCGATGCCGCTGATGTAGACAATGAAGGGAGCGTCGGTGCCCGGCTCGCGGGTGGGGGCGTCTGGGGTGGCTTGGGCGACATCGGCGGCCTTCAGTTCGAAGGTGGTCAGCACCTTGATCGAATCGTAGAAGTCCGGGTTGGCCTCTTCATACATGTCCAGGTAGTTGGAGTCCAGCACGGCCGCGTCGATGGTCTGGCCGGTGAGCTGGCTGGCGATGTCGGCTGGGTCTGGTAGCGGCACCAGGTTGACTTCGACCAGTTCCTGGACGGCGCCTTCGACCAGCGCCAAGTTGGGGTCCGTTTCGATTTCACCCATGGTTTGGCCGGCCAGCGATTCGACCGGGTCGGCGTGGGTCTTGAGCGCGATGATGCTGTAACCGGTCCGCGGGGTCTTGGGCTGGTTCCATTCTTCGACGGTGTTGGTGATGTCCAAACTGGCTTTGACGGCAAAGGACGAGGCGGCGATGCCGATCACGGCCAGGGCGGCCAGCAGAGAGAATTTGACGCCGGAGGTGGGTGGCACCTGGATCAGCCACAGGCCCGCGGCGGTAGCCAGGGCGATGATGGCGGCCACTATGGCGGCGCCGTAGAACATGCGGTTGGGCAGCACGTGCAAGCGCCACACCCCGTAGATGCCGGCCACGGCGGCCATCACCAACAGGACCGCCAGGATGCGTCCGGTCCAGGTCAAAGTCCTGTTGGGGGGCTTGCTGGTGGCGTGGGCGCCGGCGTAGCTGGGCAACAATTGCTCCTCGGTTGGCAGGTCGCTTCCACTGTAAGGCAATCCGCCCGAGTTCGGCGCCGGGCCGGGCCGATAGAATGTCTTCCATGACCGCTCTTCCACCTGAACCACACGCTGCACCGCAACCACCAACTGGACCGGCCGGCCCATCCCTGGGCACCCAACTGCTGGAGCGTGAGGAAGTCTCCCTGGACCAGGGTGACCATGAGCGGTTTGCGCACTATGTGCGGCGCGACAAGATCAACCGGTCGTCCGCCACCGGCAAGCCGGTGGTGGCCCTGTGCGGCAAGGTCTGGGTGCCGCAGCGGGACCCATCGCGTTATCCGGTTTGCCCCATCTGCAAGGAGATTTTCCAGCGCATCAACGGCTCGCAGGGCGGGGATTCTTCGTTCTGAGGTAGCTGGACTGGGCCTCTTACGCCCCGGCGGCTTGCCGGGCCGTGGTCAGCACCGTCGGAATGGCCGGTTCGCCCTCCGACAAGCGCAGCGCGCCGGGCGGTAATTCGGCGCGGGAGGCGGCGTGCCGCCGGGCTGCCTTAACCAGCCCTTCGCGCCCGGTCCACTGCTGGTCGATCACGCCGCCTTCAACGTACTGGACCTGCAACGGCCGCAGGCCGTAATCGTCCGGGGCGGACGGCATGGGGCCTTCGGCCGTCACAATGACTTCTTCTTCTGCGACGCCCGCGTCATCGATCCGCCGGCCGGCCCATTTGGCTCCGGCCACGGTCGACTTGCCCCCAGCGGACTTCTTGGCCACCGGTTGTAGGTGTCCATCCGGGCCTTCGCGGGCCACCAGCTTGTAGACCATCTCCGCGGTTGGCACGCCTGATCCGGTGACCAGCCGGGTGCCCACGCCGTAGGAGTTGACGGGCGCGACTGCCAGGGCGGCAATGGCGTATTCGTCCAGGTCAGAGGTCACGGTGATGCCGGTGCCGCGGGCCCCCAGGGCGTCCAGTTGAGCCCGCACCTTGGCGGCCAGGTCCAGCAGGTCGCCCGAATCAAGCCGGACTGAACCGAGTTGTGGCCCGGCCAGGTCGATAGCGGTGCGCACGGCCGTGGGCACGTCATAGGTGTCCAACAGCAGGGTGGTGGCGTTGCCTTGGGCTGCCAGTTGGGAGGCGAAGGCCGCCCGTTCGTCATCGTGCAACAAGGTGAAGGCGTGGGCGGCGGTGCCGATGGTCGGGATGCCCCAGCGGCGGCCCGCTTCTAGGATCGAGGTGCCGGTAAAGCCGGCCACGTAGGCGGCCCGGGCTGCCGCCACCGCGGCTTCCTCATGGGTCCGCCGGGCGCCCATTTCCAGGCAGGGCCGCCGGCCGGCCGCGGCTGTCATGCGGCTGGCCGCGCTCGCTACGGCGCAGTCATGGTTCAGTACCGACAGGATCAGGGTTTCCAGGATGACGCACTCCGCGAAGGTGCCTTCGACGGTCAGCACGGGTGAGCCGGGGAAGTAGCATTCGCCTTCGGCGTAGCCGGTGATGGAGCCACCAAAGCGGTAGTCCCGCAGCCAGGCGGCGGTGGCCGGCCCCACCGTGCGGGAAGCCTCCAGGTATTCCAGGGTGCCGTCCGGCGTGTTGAAGGTCAGTTCCGCCAGCAGTTCCATCAGCCGGCCGCTGCCGGCCACCACGCCGTAGCGCCGGCCGCCCGGCAGGCGGCGGGCAAAGGCCTCGAAGACGCAGCGCCGCCCCGCGGTGCCGTCCTTCAAGGCGGCCTCTACCATGGTCAGTTCGTATTTGTCGGTCAGCAGCGCCAGGCTCACCGGGCCAGTCTATTGCCATGGTCAGCCGGGGCGCTGGGGCGTGCGGTGGGCGGCAGCGGGCTGGATCATAACCGGGCTGGTCCGGCGGGGAGCGAACCAAAAGCCCCGGATGGAGGCCAGGTTCGTGTTTTACGCTGGCCTGGTGAATGAGGCGCCCATCGGCATCTTCGACTCTGGCCTGGGTGGGCTGACCGTGGCCCGCGCCGTGCTGGACCAGTTGCCGGGGGAGGAGATTCTCTACCTGGGTGACACGGCCCACACGCCCTACGGGCCGCGACCCATCGCTGAGGTCCGCGAACTGGCCTTGGGCAACCTGGACCGCTTGGTCGAAGCGGGCGTGAAACTGCTGGTCATAGCCTGCAACACGGCATCGGCGGCTGTGTTGCATGATGCCCGTGAGCGGTACGAACAGGCCCGCGGGGTGACCGTCCTGGAAGTCATCAAGCCGGCCGTGCGCCGGGCGGTGGGCGCCACCCGCAACGGCCGGGTGGGCGTGATTGGGACCCGCACCACCATCGATTCGGGCGCCTACGCGGACGCCTTCGCGGCCGCCCCTCAACTAACACTGACCAGCCAGGCCTGCCCGCGCTTTGTCGAGTTTGTGGAGGCCGGCCGGACGGACGGCCCGGAGGTCTTGGCGGTGGCCAAGACCTACCTGGAACCCCTGGTCAGGGCCCAAATCGACACCCTGGTGCTGGGTTGCACCCACTACCCGCTGCTGACCGGTGTGCTGTCCTATGT
>JAISTN010000184.1 GCA_031272565.1 Bifidobacteriaceae bacterium | reverse complement strand
CAGGCCCAGGCCCACGTTGACGGAGGTTTCGGCCAGGGCGCGGGCCACCGCCAGCACGCCCACGTTGACGGCCAGGTAGGCCAGGACCAGATCCCGCCGTTGGTGGCGCGGGTAGTACAACGCCAGGGTCAGCACCAGGATGGCGATCAGATCGGCGATTGGAAGCACGTAATCGAACATGGCATCCATTCAGCACCACCAACCTGTGGTGTGCCTGAAAATCGAGTGAAAGACACCACCCAAAATCACCCAAATTCACCTAGTGCGCCGGGTGGGGGGCGGCCGATGCAGCACGGCGGGCCGGGGGGGGGCGGCGGCGGGGCGGCCGATGCCGCGCGGCGAGTTGGGGGCTGACGTTGGGGGCGGCGGCAAGCGCGGGCCATCAGGCGGCCGATGCCGCGCGGCAGGCCGGGCGGCGGTGCCTACGCCGCCTTGACCGGCGTACCGCCGTGCGCCTTTGCCACCGCCTGGCTGATCATCTGGCGCCGGCGCTCAATCGTGTCGCCCAGCGTGCGGGCCACCACCGGGTCACCCTTCAGTAGCGCATCGACCGCCACCAGGGGCAGCACCAGCACGGTGGTGACACCCACCGAACGGGTCTCCGCGACCGTCGGCTCGCGGCTGAACACGCCCATGCCCACAAACTCGCCCTGATCCAGGTGCAACACCTCAAGCCGCTCGCCATCGGGCCCCGGAACGCCATCGGACAACGCCCCCAAAACCACAAACCGCAAAGCGTCCGGTATCACACCCAAGTCCTGGACCACCTCGTCCGGGCCGTAGGTTTCCACCCGGCAGTGCTGGGCCAGCGCCGCGCAGCCCTTGTCATCCAGATTGAAGCCCGGACCCACCTGCTTCAAGGCCGCCTCCAGTTGCCGGGCCTGCGCCGCCTGGTCCAGCGGCAGGCAGTCCAGCCGCAAGCCGGCCCGCCGGGCGGCATACCACAGCCAAGTCTGGAACTGGTCGCGGGCCGGCTTGCCCTTCAACATCGACTCGATGTGCAGGCCCACTTCATAGCAGCCGCCGCCCTTGAACTCCACGTCCACCACGCCTTGGGCGTGCAGTTGCGGCAACCGTTTGGCCGTGGCCAGCAGCACCTCTTTGACCAGCACCGGCGAATCCTCGGCGTCGAAGTAGACCAGCAGCGACACACGATAAGCCGGATGGGTCCGGCTGATGTTGTTCAGCCAGCCGCCCGCCAGCACCGAGTTCGGCACCACCATGGTGCCAGTCATGGTCAGCAGGTGAACCGCCCGCCAATTGACCTCAATCACCTTGCCGGTCGTGTTGGCCGTCTCCAGCCAATCGCCCAGGCGGAAAGGCTGCTCGAACAGCAGCAACAAGCCGCTGATGACGCCGCCCACCGCGCCCTGCAGCGCCAGGCCAATCACAATCGACGTCACGCCCAGGGCCGCAAACAAGCCCGTCACGTTGGTGTTCCAGACCACCGAGAACAACACGGCCAAGCCCACCGCGATCAGCAGCAGGCGGAACAAGTCCACAAAGATCGAAGGGATCCGGCCCCGCCAGGAAGTCTCCTTGGCGGTCGAAAACAAGGCCACGTTCAAGGTTGAGAGCACCAGCAAAATAGCCAGGAAGCCCAACACGGTCACAATCACCCGCATCCAGGTGTTGTCGGTGGGGTTCTTGAGCGCGAACGCCAGCAGGCCGGTCAGCCCCGCCACCGGCAACACCCAGTTGCGCAACAGGCGGACCGGCCTGGCGGCCGGCGAACCGCGCCGGGCCAGCGCGCCGCTGGCCTCAGTCAGCACCACAAACAAGGCGGGCAACGCGGCCGCGAAAACGATCGCGGCAATCACCCAGTTGCTGTGGAACAGTTCGCTCGCGTTCACCGGCTAGCCGATCCTCCAGACGTCCTTAGTCCCATACGGCGTCTCCACGCTGCCGGCCTTGACCAGCTTGTGATAGGCCCTGACGTGGTCATAGACGGCCTTGGTCAAGTAGATGCCCGGGTCCGGGCTCACCCAGCGGACCGCGTTGGCGGTGTCGACCGCCTCGCCCCACAGGTCATAGGCCAGCGTCCGCCGGTCGATCAGACCGGCTCGCACCAGCCCGTTAGACACCCCGATCTTGACCGTCAACGAAGTCTCCGCCCGGGTGTTGAAACGCTCCACCACAGCCTTCATTTCGACCGCGAAATCAACCGCCCGGTCAACCGAGTCAACCCGGGGGGTGACCAGGCCGGAACAAGCCATGTAGCGGCCCCGCAAGGACCGCATCCGCTCAATTCCCATCCGCTCCGCGGCGTCGTCAAAGCCTTTCGCCAACTGGCGCAGCAGGGCAATCTCCTCCGGGCCGGTGCGACCGGCCGCCAACTGCTCCAAGCCCAGCACCTCGGTCGACACCACCGCCACATCCGGATAGTCGTCACCGATCTGGTCCTCACCGGCATGGAAGCGCCGGGCCATCGATTCCGGCATCACCGCCGTCAACATGCGGGTGTTCTCCGCCTGCTGTTCATAAACCTGCTGTTGTTTTTGCGCCAACGCTTCCGACAGTTCGTTGAAAGCCTGACCCAACTCGCCCACCTCGCCGCTGCCCAGGTTGGGCAGACGCATGGCCACATCGCCATTGGTGACCGCGCGGGCGGCATCGGCCAGCCGCCGCACCGGCCGGGTGAAGTACTGGGCGAAAGCCAGCGACACCAGGCACACCACCAGCACAATTACCAGCAGCGTCAAGATGATCCGGAGGGCAAAATCGGTGGCCGGGCCAAAAGCCTCGTCTGAATCGATCCGGGCAATCACCACCCAGTCCAGTTTGCCCAGGTCAAGCGGCCGGAAAGCCGTAATCGAGGTCTTCCCGGTGTACTCCTTGGCGTTGGTCACCGTCCCCCGGTCACCCTTCAAAGCCAAGGCGACCGATGTCGTGTCCACACTTTGTGTCAGCACGGTCGAAGAGGTCCGCTCGATTTCGGCGATTTCGGCCGGTGAAGTGCCGGCCTCCCGGACCTGCGCGATGTACTCCTCTGGGTATTCCGCATAGAGCCTTGAGATGGTCCGCATCTTGAGGTCCGGGCCCACCAGGTAG
>JAISTN010000157.1 GCA_031272565.1 Bifidobacteriaceae bacterium | reverse complement strand
GCACCCTGTGCGCCAGCCGGGCGGCCAGGCCGCCGCCCCCCGCCGCGGCCAGCGCCGCCGCCCGGGCCCGGCGCTGGTCGCCGTCGCGATAGCCCAGGCACGGGCCACGCACCGGGCGGCGGGTCTCTTCCGCCAGGCGGGCGGCTGGAGCCGCGGCCGGGTCATGCTCCACCGGCACCCCAATGGTCCGCACCCCGGACAAGTCGCCCTCAACCACTTGGCTAACAGCCCCCGCCGTCCACACCACCGTCACCCGGTAACCGGCCGCCAGCACCGAGGCGGCCGTCTTCAGCACCCGGGCATCATGATCGATGGGCCCAGCCACCGCCATCACCACATGGGCCTGGCTCATTGACCAGACTCCCCGCCGGCGCCGGGCGGCTGGTCCCGCAAGACTGCCAGTTCATCGGCATAGACCCGTGCCAACACCTCCGCCTGCGCCGCCCAACTGAAGCGGTGCAGCAACGCCGAGTCACCCTGGATGCGCCGGCCAATCTCCACCCGCCGCTCCAGGGCCAGCCGCACCGCCCGGGCCAAGTCGGCCGCGTCATCGGCCACAAAGACCTCCCCCAGGTCCAGTTCCCGCACCAGGCGAGCCTGCTCCGGGGTGTCGGAGGTAACCACCGCCAAACCCGCCTCGATGTACTCGCAGAACTTGTTGGTCAAGGCGACATCGTGGTTGACGGCGTGGCTCAACGGTGACAGGCCCACATCGGCGGAAGCCATGTACCGGACCACCTGGTCGTGAGGCACGAAAGGCACCAAGTGCAGGCGGTCCGCCACGCCCAGACCGGCCGCCACCTGTTCCAGGTGGCGCACCGCCGTGCCCCGGTTGTTGACAATCAGCGCCAGATGGGCGCCCTCCAGCAACGGCAGAGCCTCCACCGCCGTGCCCACACCCCGGGCCGGGTTGACCACGCCGCTATAGACCAGCAGGGGCACACCCGGCGCCACCCCGGCCGCCTGCCGCACCGACGGCACCTGCGGCGTGGTGGTGTCCAAGATGGGCGCGTTCAGCACCACGTCCGGCCGCCGGGCCAGGTGGTGGGCCTGCACCAGCAGATCAGCCAGCGAATCCGACACCGTCACCACCCGGTCAAAGTCACCAATGAACTCCCGCTCCATCCGGCTGTAGGCCACCACCCGCTTGGGTGGGACGTGGGTCAGACCGGCCACAAACTCGTGGGCGTCATAGACCAGCCTGACCGGGTGGCCGCGGGCGTGCGCCCGCTGCGCGTAGCGGGCTGCCGCCGCCATCAGGTAGACATCGTGGACGTGGACAATGTCCGGCTCCAGTTCATCCAGGCGGGGCCCGATGTCGATCATCTCGTCGACCGCCTTGGGCAGGTAGGCCCGCCACCGGGCCCGCCACGGGGTCAGGCGCAACAGAGCGAAGCGGCGCCGGCGCCAAGCCTCCAGTTTGACCGGGTCCATCGCGTCGCGCTTGATTTCCCGGTCCGCGCGCAGCGACCTGGCCTTGACAATCACCCGCATGACCAGGGCATGAAGGCGGCGGCGCTGGGTGGCCAGGGGCCCTGGCCGGCGCGGGTGGGGCCCTGTGATGGTCGGCTGGCGGGTGGCGTCCCGGGCCGCCCGCTGGGCGTCCCGGTTCACCTCGCCAACCAGGTATTTGACATAGGCCCGGGCAATCGACCGTTCGGTCCGGTCGTAGCTGAAACGCCAGGCCGGGAACTGTTTGCGGGCCTCGTCCCGCAGCGTGATGGGCTGAACAATCACCCGGCCGCCGGTGGGCAGCACCTCATCGTGGATGCTCTCGCCGCGGGAGATGCCCAGCGCGATGGCGTCATAACCCAGGGCCGCCGCCGCCCGCAAGTTCTTCATCACGCGGGCGTCGATCAGCGCGTTGTTGCCCGGCATCAGCACAATGCGCGGCGGGGTTTTCATGCGGCCACTCCAGGCAGGTGGGCGTTGCTGTTGCAGGGCAACTGCGGCGTGAGCGGCACCCGGTCAGTCTACTAAAACTTGATTCGCCTCACCTTGAGAGTCGCGGCAGGCGGCCTTCAAGGCCCTAATCAACTGGGCGCCGTCCAGGCGGCTCACCAGGAAATCACCGCCTGACCTGGCCTGGACCAAGATCTGCCCAGCCAGGGCATCCCCGGCGGCCGCGCCCAACGCCGCCGCCCGGATGCGGGGCTGAACTGTGCCCCGGTGCCAACCGTTGACATCCGTCAACGCACCGCGGACACGGCGGTTGGCCTTGACGGCGGGTGTGTGCAGGGGGGCGGGCAGGTGGGCTGCTGCCTGCAGCGCCACGCCCGCCGCCTTGACAGGCCCGGCCAGTGCCAGCCAGGCGGCCCGGTCAACCTGGCGGGCCGCCTTCGAGCCCCAGCCGGGGACGGTCAGACGGGCCGCGCGCACCCGCGGATCGGCCGCGGCCAGCAGCTTTGGTTCGGTGCTGGCCAACACCACCGGCTGGCCCCGCCACAAGGCTTCGCGAATGTCCGGGGCCAAGGCGGCCGCCGCCGCCTGGGTGAGGGCCACCACCACCAAGGGGCGGGCGGTGGCATCGGGCGCCGGATAGGGGTCCTGCCCCAAAGCGGCCCTGGCTTGCAGTTCGCCAAAGGCGGCCCGGCCGT
>JAISTN010000103.1 GCA_031272565.1 Bifidobacteriaceae bacterium | reverse complement strand
CCGGCGGCGACACGATGACCGGCAGATCGACCTCGCCGGACGGCGCCGCCAAGGCCACCGGTGCCGGGGCCGGTGCCTGGGCCGGTGCCGGCTGGTCGACATCGGGCACCGGGACCTGGACGATGGGCCCGGAAGTTGGCTGCGGCAGCAACTCTGGAGCCAGGTCGATGGCGCTGATCGGCTCGATCACCAAATCCGCCACCTCGGTGGGCGGCACCGGGTCGCGCGCCACCGGGGTGAACGTTGGTGGCTGGTCATGTGTCTCGGTACGGCCGGCCGAAGCCTCGGTGCGCAACAGCGGCCCGCCCAGGTCGGATCCGCGCCGGGCCGCCAGCAAGCGGCCGGCCAGTTGGCGGTGAATGTCCAGCACGCCAGACAGCTCGGCGGCCAGGTCGGCGCCGGTTTGCGGCCGTTCGGCCGGATCCTTGCTCAGCAGCCGCATCACCAGTTCGGCCAGGGACGGCTCCACCGAACTGGGCAGTGGCGGCGGGGCGTCGCGCACCTGGGACAAGGCGATGGCCACATGATTGACGCCGGTGAACGGGCGCTCGCCCACCAGCGACTCGTAGGCGATGATGCCCAAGGCGTACAGATCACCCAGCGGCGTGGCCGGGTTGCCCAAGGCCTGTTCGGGTGCCAAGTACTGGGCTGTGCCCATCACCTTGCCGGTGTCCGTCAGGCTCATCTGGCCCTGGGCAATCGAAATCCCAAAGTCGGTCAGTTTGACCTGGTCGGAAGGCCCCAACAGGATGTTGCCAGGCTTGACATCACGGTGCACCACACCGGCCGTGTGGGCCGCATGCAAGCCGAGCGAGGCCTGAATCAAAATGGGCAGCAGCCGCAGCGGCGCAATCGTCGAATGGGAGGCCAGCACGTCCGCCATCGACTGCCCGTCGACATACTCCATCACCAGGTAGCCGGTGCCCTCCTGTTCGCGGTAGTCATGAACCGCCGCGATGTTGGGGTGGACCAGCATGGAAGCGTTGTGGGCCTCGATCCGCAGCCGCTGCAGCGAGGTCGGGTCACCGGTGTATTCCGGCCGCAGCACCTTGATGGCCACCGGGCCGTCGGTCCACAGGTCATGGGCCCGCCAGACCTCGCCCATGCCACCGACGGCGATGCGGGTGATCAACTGGTAGCGGCCATCGGCCAGCAGCAAGCCTGGGTCTGCTCTCATCGGTTCAACACCGCCTTCAACACGGTGCTGACAATCGGAGCCGCCACGGTGCCGCCGGTGCCGCCGGCCCCGGCCGAACCGCCATCTTCCACCACCACCGCGATGGCCAGGGAGCGGCCACCCGATTCGGCGAAGCCTACCGTCCAGACGTCCGGCGCGTGATCGGCATCCTTCTGGGCGGTGCCGGTCTTGGCACCCACCGTTACCCCGTCGACGGCGGCCCGCTGGGCGGTGCCATTGACCGCCACCGCCACCATCATGTCGTGCAGCGTGCTGGCCGTCTCGGCGCTGATGGGCCGGCCCAGCTCGTTGGCGGAGGTGGTGGCGATGACCGACAGGTTGGCGTCCCGTTCGGTCCGCACCAGGTGTGGCTCCATCAGCCGGCCGTCGTTGACAATCGCGGACGCCACCATCGCCATTTGCAGCGGTGTCACCTTGACTTCGTATTGGCCGATGGCGGCCATGGCCGTGTTGGCAATCGACATGCCCTGCGGGAACTGGGACGGCGTCACGGTCAAGGGCACGGCCAGGTCTTGGCCGAAGCCGAACTTCTCCGCCTGGGCGTTCAGCGCGTCCTGCCCCAAGTCCATGCCCAACTGGCCAAAGGCCGTGTTGCAGGACACGGTCAGGGCCTGGGCCATGGTCATGGTGCCAGTCGAGGAACAACTCGAATCACCGAAGTTGGTCAGTTTGTGGTCGGAGTTAGGCAGGTCCAGTTCGGCCGGCGCCTCCAGTTCAGAATCGGCCGTGTAGTTGCCGGACTCCAAGGCTGCCGCGGCCGTGATCAGCTTGAAGGTGGAGCCAGGGAAGTACAGGTTGCCGGCAATGGCCCGGTTGTACAGGGGGTTGTCCGGGTCCTGTTCCATCTGTTCGTAGGCACTCAGAATGTCGTCCCGGGAGTGGGCCGCCAACAGGTTCGGGTCGTACGACGGCTTGGATACCAGCACCAGGATTTCGCCGGTCTTGGCGTCCAGCACCACGACCGAGCCCTTCTGGTCCCCCAACGCATCCCAAGCGGCCTGCTGGGCAACCGGGTCGATGGTCAGTTCGACCGCGCCGCCCATCGGCTCCTTGCCGGTCACCAGGTCCTGGATGCGGCTCCAGAACAACGAATCGGCCGTGCCTTCCAGGACCTGGTTTTCCGCCCACTCGATGCCGGTCGAAGAAGGCAGCACCGTGAAGTAGCCGGTAACCGGCGCATAGAGCGGGCCGTTGGCGTATTGGCGCTGGTAGCCATAGTCGTCATCGACCTCGGTCGAAGAAGCGATGACCTGGCCGCTGGCCACAATGATGGGCCCGCGGTCATGGTCAAACGACTGGTAGTAGCTGCGGGTGTTGTCCGGCCGGGCCTTCAGTTCGGCGGCCTTGGCGTACTGGATCCAGGTGACCCCGGCCAGCAGCGCCAGGAACATCAAGACAACCAGCACGGTCATGCGGCGGATCTGGGCGTTCATGACAGCCTCACCACCTGGGTGGCTTCCCCGTCCGCCACCTTGGCCGCCGCCCGCCGCTCCTGTTCGGAGGCGATGATGGGCGTCAAGTCGATTTCCGATGTCGCCGGGGGTGGCCGGCGGGCGCCATCGGACACCCTCAGTAGCAGGGCCACGATGATCCAGTTGGACAGTAGCGACGACCCGCCGTAAGCCAAGAACGGTGTGGTCAGGCCGGTCAGCGGAATGATGCGGGTGACCCCGCCCACCACCACAAAGACCTGGAAGGCGAGGGCAAAGGCCAGGCCGGTGGCCAGCAGCTTGCCGAAGCCGTCCCGGATGCCGATGGCCGTCCGCAAGCCCCGTTCGGCCAGGATCAGGTAGCAGACCAGCACCGCCAGCAGGCCGGTCAAGCCCAGTTCCTCACCCAGCGAGGTGACGATGAAGTCGGAGAACGCCAACGGGGTCAAATCCGGCCGGCCCCGGCCCCAGCCGGTGCCGAACAGGCCGCCGTTGCCCAGCCCGTACAGGCCCTGGACCAACTGCCCCGAACCGCCCGGGTTGCGGCCCAGCACCTCAGGGTTAAAGGGGTCCAGCCAAATCTGGAACCGGGCCTGGACATGACTGAAGAGCTTGTAGGCGGCGGCCACCCCGCCAGCAAACGCCAGCAGGCCTATCACAATCCAACTGGGCCGGTCGGTGGCCACATAGAGCATAACCACGAACAGGCCGAAGAACAGCAGCGAAGTCCCCAGGTCACGTTCGAACACCAACACGCCCAGGCTGACCAGCCAGGCCAGCGCGATGGGCCCCAGGTCACGGAAACGCGGCAGTTGCAGGCCTAGGACGCGGGGGCCGGCCAGGGCCATGGCGTCGCGGTTGGCCACCAGGTAGCCGGCAAAGAAGATGGTCAGCAGGATCTTGGACAGCTCGGCCGGCTGAAAGTGCAGCGGGCCAAAGTGGATCCAGATGCGGGCGCCGTAGGCGGCCGTGCCCAGCTTGGGCACCAAGGGTGCCACCAGGCCCAGTAAACCCAAGATCATGCAGGTGTAGGTGTAGCGCCGCAGCGTCCGGTGGTCCCGCACCAGCACCACCGTTACGACCGCTCCCACCACGCCCACGATGGTCCAGATCAACTGGCGGCTGGCAATCGAGGCGTTGCCGGAACCGGTCGCCTCATAGCGCAGCGACAGCCGGTAGATCATGGCCAGGCCCATGCCGTTCAGCACCACCGCCATCGGCAAGATGACCGGATCGGCGTAGGGGGCCCGCCAGCGCAACACGATGTGGGCCGCCACCACCAGGCCCGTGAAACCGCCGCAATAGGCAGTCATATCAGCCGGCAGCGAGCCGGTGGCGGCCAACGCGACCTGGGCGTAGGCCATGAACGCCAGCACCAACGCGATCAAGAGCAGGAACAACTCCGCCCAGCGTCCGCGCCGGGGGGTGGCAGGCAGGACGGTGGCCATCAATCCTCCGGCTGTGGGCGATCGATGGACGGCGAGGCCGTTGGGCCCTCCTGTGGCGTGGCTGACCGGACGGAGGAAATGATGGCCCCGGCGGACCGGCTAGATGTCGTTGACGGGCTGGTGGTGGGCCGGGTGCTGGAAGAGGCGCTTGGTGTGGAACTAGGGGTGGCGGTCCGCGAGGCCGAGGGCGTGACGCTGGGGCTGGAGCTGGGGCTGGGCGGGGCGGAACGGCTGGCACTTGGTGTGGGCCTGGGCGAAGCCGACCGGCTGGTGTCAGCCGAAGGGCTGGGCGTGGCGCTGGGGCTGCCGGCCGGTGTGGTGCCGGCCTTTTCCGCCACCGATTCGGCGTGGGCGCGTTCGGCCAGCTCAATGCCGTCCTCAAGGCTGTCCACCTGGACCGTCCGTTCGATCCGGTCCTGCCACACTTCAGTCAAGGAATCCATCGGGATGCCGTCAAGGGTTTGCGCCACGTGCGACAGGCCCCACGGGCCAATCTGTTGCGGGATGCCCTGATAGACGGCCACCACGGCGCCATCGGCCGCCACGTAGTAGCGGGTTTGGGTCCACTGGTAGAACATGCGGACGCCAAACCCGGCCGCCCCCAAGACGCCCAAGATCACTAGGATCCACAAGATGGTCCGCAGGACCTTGAACCGCTTGCGGCCCTCTGGGGCCTCGGTCAGGTCCGTCTGGCTGGTCCGGGGCGCCAGCGAGGCCGCCTTGGCGGCGGCGCCCGCCCCGCCCCTGGTTGGCTTGTTGCGGTCCTTGGCGGCCGCCCCGGCCACCTGGACCGCCGTGCCCGGCGCTTCGCCATCGGGCAAGTCATCCAACTCCACCACGTCCGCCACCACACAGGTGACGTTGTCCGGGCCGCCGCCCCGCAGAGCCAAGTCGATTAGGGCGTCGGCGCACGGGCCCGGGGCCTCATGCTCCTTCAGCGTCGCCTCCAGGGTCGAGGCCGAAACCACCCCGGACAGGCCATCCGAACACAGCAGCCAGCGGTCGCCTGCCTCCGCTTTACGGACCGAGATGTCCAACCCGCCTGCCAAATCGACATCGCCCAACACCCGCAGCAGCAGCGAACGTTGGGGATGGCGTTCCGCCTGGTCTGGTGCCAGCTTGCCGCTGTCCACCAAGAACTGGACAAAGGTGTGGTCGGTGGTGACCTGCTCCATGACCTCGTCCCGCAGCAGGTAGGCCCGCGAATCACCGATGTGCCCCAGCACCAACCGGTCGCCCGTCCGCAACAGGGCAGTCACGGTGGTGCCCAAGCCCGCCAGGTCTGGTTCTTCCGCCACCCGGTCCAAGAGTTCCTCGTGGGCCTCCTCCACCGCCGTGTCCAGGGCCAAAGCCGCGTCATCGGCCGTTGGCGTTTCATCGTCCAGCGGTGCCAGGTGGGCAATCGCCACCGATGAGGCGATGTCGCCGCCGGCGTGCCCGCCCATGCCATCCGCCACCACCAACAAGTGGGGCCCGGCGTAGGCCGAGTCCTGGTTGTTGGCGCGAGTCAGCCCGATGTCGGAGCGGACCGCGTAGCGGAAGGCGACAGTCATTACCGCAGCACCTCCACGGTCGTGTTACCGATCCGAATGGTCTGGCCGGCCTTGAGCAGGGTTGGCCCGGTGATTTTCTCCCGCCCCAGGTAGGTGCCGTTGGTGGAACCCAGGTCTTCTAGCACCCATTCGCCGCCCTGCGGCACGATCTGGGCGTGGCGGCCGGAGGCGAACTCGTCATCTAGTACCAGGTTGGCCAGGGCTGAACGCCCAATCACGATCCCGCTCGTGCCCAGCGGCAGGGTGGTGCCGCGCAGCGGCCCGTTGGTCACCACCGCCCGGGTGGGGGCGTCCGGATGCTGGGCTGAAATCCTGACCGGCGGCAGCGGCGGTCCCCCCGGCTGGGGCCCGTAGCCCGCTTGGCCGCCGTAGCCTGGCTGGCCGCCGTAGCCGGGTGGCGGCGGGGTGGCGGCGGCCATCAACTCCTGGGGGGCCTGGACCCGGCCTAGCGCGCGGGCCGCCTGGGCGTCGCCGCGTTTGCCCCGCCCGCCCTTGGCGCGTTTGGCTTGCCGGCGCACAATCGTGGTGCCGTAGACATCCCGGCGCAGCACCAGCAGGGCGAAGAGCACAAACAGCCACAGGATCAGCAGATAGCCGAGCCTGAGGAGAGAAACGGTCAGTTCACCGCCCATGCCGGCCTAGCCGTCCTGGTCAGTGCCGATGTCTCCTGATTCGCCTGTCCAGAAGATCACTTGGGTCCGGCCCACCGTGATGGTGTTGCCGTCCACGAGCAGCGCGTTCGTGATGCGGTGCCCTTCCACGAAGGTGCCGTTGGTGGAACCCAGGTCCGTGGCCACCGGGCCATCGGGGGTCAGGCGGATTTCCACGTGGCGGCGTGACACCCCGGTGTCTTCCACGATGATGTCCGCGTCCGAACCCCGCCCGATCACCGTCACCGGGCCGGTCAGCAGGTAACGCTGGCCGTCGATGTCGACAATGGGGTGGCGGGATGAGGGTGTGGAGGAAGCGGCTGGCGCCACGGCACCCCGGACCGTCGCTGAACGGACGTGGAAGACGCCCACGTCCAAGTCCGGGTCTTCCTCAAAGGTCACCGACACCGGGCCCACAAAGGCATAGCGTTGCGAGGCGGCGTGTTGGGCCACGCCTTCTTGCAGCTCTTCGCCCATGGCCTCGGCTCCCCAGTCAAGGATCCGGTCGAAGTCGTCCGGGGACAGTTCGATGACGAACTCGTTGGGTACCACGGCGCGGCCGCGCGCCAGCACGGCAGCCTTGTCGTCGAGTTCGCGCCGGAGCGCGGAAGCCAGTTCCACAGGTTTCACCTCACTACGAGACGCTTTGGCGAAGGCGCCGTTGACCGCACGCTCTACGCCTCTCTCAAAACGATCGAGGAATGCCATCAACCTTCCTCCTCACAGCAACGGCCCTGCCCCATCGTAACGACTTGGCGCCGTTCACACCTCAGCTTAGAGCGTGATTGGCCTGATTGGGTTGTGATTCGGGGCCTGTGGCGTGCTAGCCTCAATGTTCGCGCGCGAGTGGCGGAATAGGCAGACGCGCACGGTTCAGGTCCGTGTGCCCGCAAGGGCATGGGGGTTCAACTCCCCCCTCGCGCACAACGACGCAGGCTGAGCGCAGTGGGAGCTTGCTCGCACTGCCGAGGCCAAGGAAGTGGTTGACCACCGGGAACACAACGACGCAGGCTGAGCGCAGTGGGAGCTTGCTCGCACTGCCGAGGCCAAGGAAGTGGTTGACCAAGGGGAACCCTTGGGAGTACAGCGACAATGGGTCCGCTGCCCGGCTGGGTGGTGGGCCCTTCGTGTTTAACCGGTGGCCGTCGATGGTGGCTGGACGGGTTTGGCCGGTTTGTCGGCGGCCCCGGGCGTCTTGTGTCAGGTGCGGCCGGGCTGGGCGACATCGGACATCAGGTGATGGCTTGGCTTGGATGCCTGGGGGCTGGTGGACTGCTGGAAGTCTCTCCGCGGGGGTTGGTGGCGGGTTTGGCGGGCACCCCCTGGGGCGTGTGATTGGGATCACATGGGCGGACCAGTATAAGCCTGTCCGCCCAGAGCGCAAATTGAGTTATCCACAGGTCTTTACACAGGTGTGGGACAGGCGCAAGGCAACATGTGGAAAAGTTGGGGCCGCCTGTGGACAAACCCTGGGGATAAGCCATCGCAAGCCTCTGACCTGCGAAAACGTCTTTCTTGAGGAGAAGTTTCGCAGTTGGCGGCCTGTGGATGACTAAAGGCCCAGGTCGGCGCGGCGTGTTGCCCAAGGACCCGGATGGGAGCGAAAAAGTGACGTGGCTCACCATGTGGACAGCGACAGGTTGGCCACGGCCGCCGCGACCACTTCCGGATCGATCAGGATGCGGTGATGACCCAAGCCTTCGGTAGTCATCAGCTTGGTGCCGGCCCAGGCTGCATTGATGCCCAGTGACACGGCGTACGGGGACTCCTTGTCAACCGCGTCGTGGATCAGCAGGGCGTCACCGGGCAACCGGCCCGTCCGGCCCATGTCGGCGATGTCGAAATCGCCCATCCGGCGGTGGGCCCACTGTTCCATCTCTTCCGTCAGCATACGGGTGGCTCGCTTGCCAAAACCGAGCGACTTGGCGAAATTGGCCGCCACCAGGCGCATGTCCGGGCTGGGCGACACCAAAGTCAACCGCTCCACGGTCAGCTTGCCGTCCAGGATGGCCCGGCAGACATTGGCACACCCCAGCGAGTGGGCGATGATCCCAAACGGCTGGCCGTAGTGGGCCACCACCGCTTCCAGCGAAGTGATCATCTCGCCGCCAGAGGAGTAAGCCTTGCCGTGTTCCCCGGGGCCGGAATCGCCGTGGGACAGGCAGTCGAAGGCGATCACCCGGAAACCGTCCGCCACCAGCGGTGTCACAAACGAGGCGACCTGGCCGCGCCAGCCGCCCCAGCCGTGCACCAGGTAAACCAGGCGGCCCGCCGGATCGCCCCAGGTTTCGACAGCCAGCGGACTGAGCAGACCGACATCCTGATGCACGATTTCGCCCGGTTGCGGCCGGTTGTCTTTGCGCCGACCGGCGTTCTGGGGCAGCTTGCACCACAGCTTGGCCGCCGTCTTGGCGGCCAAGCGGGGCGTCACCAGCCCGCCACCGACAAAGCCGGCCCAGCCGGCGGCCCGGGTCAGGCGCTTGCGCAGGGGCTTCTTGGTGGTCTTCGCCCGTTCGGCGAAGACCGGGCTGAACTCGGTCACGTTGTTGGGCCCTTCGGTTGGAGTCGATCCGGTCCTGGGGTGGGCCGTTTGATCGTTGGCTGGGTGTCTTCAGGGTAGCCCCGCTGCGGCGGTTGGCGTATTGGCCATGAGGAACAAATCCGCCCCGGCCCAGGCAAGAGGTGATCCATATCACCGGTGGCGCTGGTGAGCGGCCAGCCGCTGCCGGGGGGCGGCAGCGGGCACTGGCTTCGGAGCCGGACTTTGGGGTAAAGGCGCAGGTGGGGCGGTTGGGCGGGCGTGACGCCGCAACTGGCCCGGCGGGAGCCCCGTAACCAGAAGTTTCCATTGCGGTGCAGGCTTGTTTCCGGCCCGCCACCTGCGCAAACGGGGTCAAAACGGGGCCCTGGAAGGTGAAGTGGTGGTTACAGGGCCGCAACAGGTGCGAAATCGTCCCAGGAACCTAGGGTCCCTAGTCTCCCAGTGTTGACTCGCTCTAAGCCTGCTGGGAGCCCCTTTGGCCAGGTATCTTGTCCGCCGGTGCCTGTTGATGGTGCCAGTGGCCTTTGGCGCGGTCACGCTGGTGTTCCTGCTGATGCACATCACGCCCGGCGACCCAGCCTTGGCCTACCTGGGGCCCAAGTCCGGCCCCGAGGCCCTGGCGGCCCTACGCCACAAATGGGGCCTGGACAAGCCGCTGGTGAACCAGTACTTCGACTTCCTGCGGTCGGTGGTGACTCTCGACTTCGGCGAGTCGCTGAAGTTCCAGAACACGCCCATCAAGACCCTGCTGGCGCCCCGCATCCCGCAGACCCTGTCGCTGATTGGCCTGGCCGCGGTCTTCGCCGTCATCTTGGCGGTGCCGCTGGGCATCGTGGCGGCCATGCGGAAGGACAAGGAAACCGACTGGCTGGCCCGCGTGATCAACGCCGTCTGCCTGGGCATGCCGGTCTTTGTGATCGGCTACCTGCTGATCATCCTGTTGTCCGTCAAGGCCGGGCTGTTCCCGGTGGGCGGCTTCGGCAAGACAGCTAGCGGCCACATCCATTCGCTGATACTGCCCGCCCTGACCATTGGTTTGACGATTGTGCCGCCGCTGGCCAAAGCCGTGCGCTCGGCCATGGTGGAGGCGCTGGACAGCGAATACGTCGCCTATGCCACCTCGAAGGGTTTGAGCCGCCGAGTGGTGGTGGGCAAGTACGCGCTGCGCAACTCGCTGGTGGGGGCCATCTCCGTGCTGGGCATCAACATCGGTTGGCTGTGCGGCGGCACCGTGGCGGTGGAAAAAGTCTTCGGCCTGTCCCAGGGCCTGGGCATCACCTTGTTGGATGGTGTCCTGGGGCGAGACTTCCCGGTGGTGCAGGTGTGTGCCTTGGTCTTCGCCGGCGTGGTGATGCTGGTGTTCCTGCTGACCGACATCGCTTATTCGCTGGTCGACCCGAGGGTGAGGCTAAGATGAGCGCCCCTTCACCCACCGGCACCAAAGCACCCGGCCCGGCCAGGGACAAAGAACCGGGCGCCCTGGTGGACGCGCGCATCCAACGCCGGCTCAGCTTCCTGCCTTGGGCGCCGCGCTGGTTGCGTCAGCGCAACCTGCAACTGTGGGTTGGGCTGGCCATCTTGGCCGTCATTGTCCTGCTGGCGGCCGCCGCCCCTTGGCTGACGCCCTACAGCCCGGAAACCCAGACCATCACCAACAAGCTGCAGGGCCCCAGCGCCGCCCACTGGCTGGGTACCGACCACCTGGGCCGTGACGAACTGACCCGGTTCCTGTATGGCGCCCGCACCGACCTGGCTGTGACGTTGGTGGCGGTCCTGATCCCGTTCACGCTGGGCAGCATTCTGGGCGCCATGTGTGGCTACTTTGGCGGCTGGTTCGACATGGTGATCATGCGGCTGGCGGACATTGTGACCGCCTTCCCGTTCCTGGTCCTGGTGATCGCCCTGGTGTTTGCCCTTGGGCAGGGCGTGACCAGCATCTTTGTGGCCATTTCGATCGTTTCCTGGGTGGCCTATGCCCGCATTGTGCGCGGCGAAACCCTGGTGTTGCGGCAACGCGAGTTTGTGGACGCCTGCGTCACGGCCGGTTTCCGGGCACCGCGGATCATAGGCCGGCACATTCTGCCCAACGTGATCAGCCAGGCGGTCGTGTTCGCCATGACCGACATAGTCCTCAACATCAACGTCATCATCACGTTGAGTTGGCTGGGCCTGGGCATTGTCCCGCCCACGGTGGACTGGGGTGTGATGCTGAGCGACAGCGAGCAGTTCATGCTGATTGGCCCGTACCACCTGATTCTTGTACCGGCCATCGGGACGGTCGTGTTCTCCTTCGCCCTGTCACTGATCGGTGACGGGTTGGCGGTCAAACTGAGGGCCAAACGATGAGCGCCCCGTTGCTGCAGGTGGAAGGCCTGACCGTGTCGGTCAACGTCAAGGGGCGCTGGCTGGTGGTGCTGGACGGCGTCACCTTTGACGTGCCGGCCGCCGGCTCGGTGGGCCTGGTGGGTGAATCCGGTTCCGGCAAGTCGATGACCCTGCGGGCGATTATCGGCCTGTTGCCTTCCAACGGCCGGGTCGAGGCTGGCTCCATCACCTTTGACGGCACCGACCTGGTGGCCAATCCGCGCACGATGGCGTCCGTGCGGGGCAGCGGCATCACCATGGTCTTCCAGGAACCGGCCGTGGCGCTCAACCCGATCATGAAGGTCGGCGAACAGATCACAGACGCGGTGCGCCGCCACGAGAACCTGAACCAGCGGCAGGCCCGTCAACTGGCCGTCGAGTTGATGGACCGGGTCGGCATCACCGACCCGGCCAACCGGGTCGATTCCTACCCGTTCGAACTGTCCGGCGGCATGCGCCAACGGGTCATGATTGCCAGCGCCATCGCCGCCAAGCCGCGCCTGATCCTGTGCGACGAACCGACCACCGCCCTGGATGTGACCGTCCAGGCACAGGTGATGGCCTTGTTTGCCGAACTGCGCGACCAGCTAGGGGCGGCGCTGCTGTACGTGACCCATGACTTACCGGTAGTGGCCAGCCTGTGCCGGGACGCGGCGGTGCTCTATGGCGGCCGGATCATGGAAACCGGGCCAATCGAGGACGTTTTCACCCGTCCCCGCCACCCCTACACCCAAGCCCTGCTGGCCTCCACACCCAGCATTGACGGGCCGACCCAGCGCCTGGCGGCCATTCCCGGCACCGCGCCCGGCTTGGCGGACCGGCCCAGCGGGTGTCCATTCGCGCCTCGCTGCGGGTTGGCCCAGCCGGACTGCAGCGAGTCGATGCCGGCCTTTACGGGACCGCTGCGCGGCGGCCTCGCCTGCCACCACCCGTTGGTGCCCGGAACGCTTGGGGCGCCCGGGGTGCCCAACCCAGCGGACCAGGGGGTGACGGTATGAGCACTCCCCGCCCGGGCGGAATCGGCGGCCTGCCGGTAGAGCCACCCACCATCCTGGATGTCCAAGACGTGACCGTGGAGTTCCCGGTCCGCACCGCTCGCGGCACCAGCCACATGAAGGCCCTGAAGTCGGTTTCGCTGCAGGTGGAGCGGGGGCAAATCCTGGGCCTGGTGGGTGAATCCGGTTCCGGCAAGTCGACCCTGGCCCGGGTGGTGATAGGCCTGCAGGAAGCCAACGAAGGCGTGGTGACCTTCGAGGGCCAAGTGATGGGCAGGCGCCGCACCACCGCACAGCGCCGGGGCATCCAGATGGTGTTCCAGGATCCGTGGGCGTCGCTCAACCCCCAATTGACCGCCCAGCAGCTACTGAGCGAACTGCTGCGGGTCCACAAGGTGGTGCCCAAGGACCGGGTGGCGGCCCGCTGTGCCGAACTGATGGACATGGTGCAACTGCCCACCACGTCGCTGAACGCCAAACCTGGGGCCATGTCCGGTGGGCAACGCCAACGGGTCGCCATCGCCCGCGCCCTGGCCCTGGAACCCCGCCTGCTGATCGCGGACGAGGCCGTGGCCGCCCTGGATGTGTCGGTCCAGGCGGGCATCATCAACCTGATCGCGGACCTGAGCCGCGACCTGAACCTGACGGTGTTGTTCATTGCCCACGACCTGGCGGTGGTGCGGACCTTGTGCCAGCGGGTGGCCGTGATCTACCTGGGCCGCATCGTTGAACAGGCTCCCACCCAGGCCTTGTTCGCCACGCCCCTGCATCCGTACACCCAAGCCTTGCTTTCGGCCGTGCCACGGATGGACGGCCGGATCAACCCGCTGCCGCCGCCGGTCACCGTCATCACCGACTCGGTGGGTGACCGCTACCGGCCGCTGTTGCCGCAAGACCACCCCGATGACGCCCCCTGGCACCTGCTGCGGGTGGGCGCCTCCCCCGATCACCTAGTGGCCACCGAATCCCTGTCGCTGGCCGAACCCAACCCAGCCAGGTATTCGACCGGCTGAAGAAAGGAAACACCATGCGCAAGACCCGGCACATCACCACCCTGGGAGCGGCCGCCACCGCCCTGGCCCTACTACTGACCGGCTGCGGCGGCAGCGACGACAAGACTGATGCTGAGTCCACCACCACCGGGGAGACCACCGCGGCCGGCCCCACCGAGACCGGCGGAGACGGGGGCGAAACCGGCGGCGAGACCGCGGCCGGCGAGGGCCAATACGGTGGCGACCTGGTGATGGTGCGGGAAGGCGACGCCACCACGCTGTTGCCCACCGGTTCGCCCCTCAACCGTGACATCTGGATCGACGAGTTGATCTACGAACCGCTGCTGGCGCCATCGGCGGACGGCAAGTCGTTGGAGCCGCTGCTGGCGGAAAGCTACGAGTCGAACGATGATGCCACGGTGTGGACCTTCCACCTGCGTGAAGGCTTGACCTTCCACGACGGCACCCCGGTGACGGCGGCGGACGCCAAGTTCTCAATCGAGACGGCCTCTGACCCGGAGACACCCTTCGGCTTTGTCAACGACGCCATCGTGTCGGTGGAGGCACCGGATGACCTGACGGTGGTCATCACCACCGCCCAGCCCTGGTCGCCGCTGCCTTCGGATGCGGCCATTTTCTCCAACGGTGTGATCCCCAAGGATTACGGCGGCAAGACGGCCGAGGAGTTTGGTGATCATCCCATCGGCACCGGCCCGTTCATGTTCGAATCCTGGGACAAGGGCAACGAGCTGAAGCTGGTCCGGAACCCCAATTACTGGCGCGAAGGCCTGCCCTACCTGGATTCGGTCACCTTCCGCACCGTGCCGGAGGAAAACAACCGGGCCCTGCAGTTGCAGTCCGGCGACGCCCACATCAACGAGTTCCCGGCCTATTCCAGCCTGGACGGGCTGGCCAGTTCGTCTGACCTGACCGCCACCGCGTTCAACTCTTCCCGGACCGACTTCCTGGCCTACAACGTCACCCGGTCACCGACCGATGACGTCCACCTGCGCCGGGCGTTGGGTTACGCCATCGACCGCGAGGCCCTGAACGATGCCGTCCTGTACGGCTATGGCACGCCCGGCACGGCCTACATCAACCCGGCCCTGTGGGGGCACTACGCCGAACTGGACGCCATCACCTATGACGTGGAGAAGGCCAAGGAGGAGTTGGCCCAGTCCTCCATGGCCGATGGCGGCACGCTCAGCGTGATTGTCGAATCCGGCGCCCCCAACGAGATGACGGTGGCCCAGGTGCTGCAAGAAAACTTCGCCGCCATCGGGATTGAGCTGCAGATCGACCAGGTTGACGGAGGCGCCCTCTATGACGTACTGGCATCCAAGAACTACGACATGGTGATCCTGTATTGCACCACCGACATCATCGACCCAGACCAGATGATCCGGTTCATTGGTGACGTGGATGGTGGTTACAACGCCATGTATTCCTGGTACCACTCGGACGAGTTGGTGGCCCTGGCCGATGAGGCCGCGACCATCAACGACCAGGCGCAACGCAAGGCGCTGTATGACCAGATCCAGACGATCTTCAACGACGACCAGCCCGTGTCGACGTTGTTCTATTCGCCGGCCGTCTACAGCTACACCACCAAGCTGCACAACTTCAGCGTGCTGCCCACCGGCAACTACATGCTGACCGAGGCCTGGCTGGAGCAATAGGCCGCGCACAAGCGGGCGCACGGAGGGGGCCGGAGGCCATGTGCCGAAATCAGAGGGTCGGCTCCCTCCGTGCGTCGCCAGCCGGTGGCCAGGCGCACCGTGGAAGGCTGTGGAAACGAAGGGAGAAGGACGATGGCGAACGACAAGACGGCTTTGGTGACGCAGTGGACGCCAGGCGAGGAACTACTGGCAGAAGTGCGGCGCATTGCCGGGGCCATGGTCACGGAAGGCCGTGCGCCCGGGGTGGCCTACGGGATTGTGACCCGCGGCGGCCTGGTGGCCGGCGGCGGGGTGGGCCAAGCCGTGTTGGACGGCCCGGAGCCAACCACCGGGTCGGTTTTCCGGATTGCCTCAATGTCCAAGAGCTTTACGGCGGCGGCCGTGCTGCTGCTGGCCGAACGCGGCGCGCTGCGGCTGGACAGCCCCGTTTCCACCTATGTGCCGGAGTTTGGCCAGATCCGGCCGTACACACAGGATTCACCGCCGGTGACAGTGGCCCACCTGCTGTCGATGTGTTCCGGCCTGGCCACGGATGATCCGTGGGCGGACCGGCAAGAATCCTTGCCGGCGGAGGCCTTCCAGGCCGAGGTTGCCCAGGGCCTGCGGGCGGTGGCCGCCCCCGGCCTGGCCTACGAATACTGCAACACCGGCTACGCCCTGCTGGGCGCCATCGTCAGCCGGGTGACCGACCGGCCCTTCACCGAGTTTGTGCGTGAGACCTTCATGGCCCCCCTGGGGCTGGAGAACACCACCTATGACTACACCACGGTGCCGGCCGAGCGGCTGACCACCGGCTACTTCAAGTACAAGGCGACCTGGGAGCCGCAGGACTTCACCGGGCCCGGTGCCTATTCGTCGATTGGCGGGGTGCTGAGTTGTGTGGACGACCTGGCCGTGTGGGTGCAGTGGCTGGCGGATGGTTTCCCCGCCCGTGATGGCTTGGATGCCGGGCCACTCAGCCGGGCCTCACGGCGCATGATGCAGACGGCCCACATCGACATTCCGCCGGTGTTGCGGAGCGGTTCGGCGCGCGGGCGGCTGACGGTCCAGGAATCGAACGAGCTTGGCGGCTACGGCTACGGGCTGTTCATCAACTGGGATCCGGTGTTTGGGGTCAACGCGGAGCATCCAGGTGGCTACCCGGGGTATGGCACGTCGATGCGTTGGCACCTTGATTCCGGCCTGGGCGTGATCGTCTTAGCCAACGGCCGCTACGCGCCTTCCAGGGTGCTGAGTGACCGGCTGCTGCGGTTGGTGCTGGCCGACGCTGACGCGGCCGGCCGGACCTTGGTGCCGTGGCCGGAGGCGCGGGCGGCGGCGCTCGCCATCACGGCGGCCCTGGCCGGGGGCGGCGATCCGTTCGAAGCCGTGCCGCTGACCATGAATGTGGTCATGGACCTGTCGTTGGAACGGCGGCGGGCGGACTTGGCGGAGGCGCTGGCCAAGGTTGGGCCGGTGGCCGCCGATGCCGCCCCACAGATTCTGGAATCCGAGGTCACGTCTGAGGCCCACCTGGTGTGGACGTTGCCGGCCGAGCGGGGCAAGCTGCGCTGCGAAATCAAGCTGTCGCCGCAAGGCCAACCGGCCGTCCAGACGCTGCTGATCGCGCCGCTGGCGGCGGTGCCGAAGGATGACCTGGTGGTCACCAGCCCCAGAATGCGGGTGGCCTGGTAGGCCCGATGTCGCCCGCCTGGTTGGGTGGGCGGGGCCCGGAGGCTCGGTGCCGGCTAGGCGGTCTCTGCCCTGGCTAAGCGGGCCTGAAGCCCGGCGCCGTAGGCCAGGCGGGCGGCGTCATCGGCGGCCAGGTGGACCACGCGGGCGCTGACCGGCCCGGGAGTCGAATAGGCCTTGACGTTGGCCAAGCCCAACCGGCGCATCCACGGGCCTTGGTAGACACCCAAGGCGTGGATGCGGTCGTGGGGTACCACCACGGCCGTGCGGAGGAAGC
>JAISTN010000093.1 GCA_031272565.1 Bifidobacteriaceae bacterium | reverse complement strand
AGGTAGGTTTGGTTCTGGCTGTCAATCCTATTGGTCGCGCCTCAGGTAGGGGGTGTAAGCGCACAGTGTCGGTGTCCGGCCCGCTCCGGCGGCCCCTGCAAGCCGCCTGGTCCCTGGTGCTGCGTGGGCGCCGCCACCTGCCGCGTCGGGCGGACCTGTGGCTGGAGCGGGCCAAGTGGGCGGTTAAGCGCCCGCCCCGTGTTGAACCGCCCGGGCCGGCGGCCTTCCCGGAGGAACCTCTAGCCGCGCCTGAGACCCCCGCCCAGACGGCCGCTACCCTGACGCCACCCCCAGGGCCGCGGGTCTTGCTTGCGCCAGCCAACTTTGCCGGCCAGGCCCGGGCCTGGGCTGGGGCCCTGGAACCAGCCGGGCTGGGCCAGGCCCGCAACTGGGCCTATGTGGCCAACCCGGTCTTCGCCTACCAGGCGGACTGGGCCGCGCCCATCGGCATCAACGCCGCCCCGCGCCAGTTCTTTGCCGACCTGTGGCGCCAGGTGCTGGCCCACTTTGACGGCGTCATTCTGGAATCCGGCCGGCCGGTCTTTGGCCGGCTGTTCGGCTGGGCGCCGGAACGCGAAGCCCAGGCCCTGCTGCGCCAGGGCAAACGGGTCGCCCTGGCCTGGCACGGCAGCGACATCCGGTTGCCGTCCTGGCACATGGCCACCCACGCCAACTCGCCCTACGCGCTGCCCGCCCTGCGCCGCCGGGCGGCCGAACTGGAAGCGACGGCGGCGCGCCACCGGGCCGCCCTGTTTCCCCTAGGCTTGCCCATGCTGGTGTCCACACCCGACCTGCTTGAGGTGGTCCCGGACGCCATCTGGTGCCCCTCAGTGGTGGCCCTGCCCGGCCCGGCCGAACTGACGCCGGTGCTGGAACGGCCCGTGCCGCGGGTGGTGCACGTTCCGTCCAGTCCGCTGCTCAAGGGCACTGATCTGATCGCACCGGCCCTGCGGGACCTGGCGGCGCAGGGCGTGATCGAATACACCCAGGCGCAGGGCCTGACCGCCGCCCAGGTGTTGGACCTGTACCGGCAGGCGGACGTGGTGCTGGACCAGTTCCGCTTGGGGATCTACGGCGTGGCGGCTTGTGAGGCGATGGCGGCCGGCCGCCTGGTGGTGTCCGATGTCGATCCTTCAGTCCGCGCCGCTGTCCACCAACGGACCGGTTTGGACCTGCCGGTGGTGCAGGCCACGGCGGGCGAACTACCGGATCTGATCCGCCGCCTGGTCCAGCGGCGGGCCGAGTTCCAAGCCACCGCCCAAGCCGGCCGGGAGTTCGTGGCCACGGTCCACACGGGCCGCTTGAGCGCCCAGGCGGTGGCCCAGGCCATGGGATGACCGGCCATGGGATAATTGGCGACCGTGCCGGGGCCGTCTAAGCAGCGAAGATGGTTTGGCCGCGCGCCTGGCCGCCTGCGGGTGACCCGGGCCGCCCGGGTGGCCGCCGCAGCCCTGAGCGATCCGGCCAGCGCGCCGCCGGTTGACCCGGCGTTGGGCTACCGCAGCCATCACTTTCCGTTGCGGGCCATCGACCCGCCCATGGTGCGCCGCCACGGCGTCAAGCTGCTGCCGGCCGAACTGGACGCGGACGGCGCCTATGTTTACCGCCTGCCCAGCGGCCAGGTGGGCTTCCACCCGGTCAACGCTCTGCAGTACGCCATCTCCGCTCACACCGAGTACGTCACCGCCGGTGGCCGGGTCTGGCTGGAGCGGGCCGCCGCCACCGCCCGGGTGGTGGCGGCGCACCGGGAACAGCACGGCCAGGCCTGGTTTTTCCCCTACACCCAGCCCTACGACAAGCCTTCGGTGGGCTACCACCTGGACCCGCCCTGGTATTCCGCCATGGCCCAGGGCGAGGCACTGTCGCTGTTCACCCAGATGGCGTGGGAGTTCCCGGACGACCCGCTGTGGGCCCAGGCGGCCGATGGCGTCTTCGAGTCATTCCTGGTCCGCCCGGACTGGACTGGCGGACTGACAGGTGGGCCGGACGGGCCACGTAGCGCGCCGGACGGCCAGGTTGGCGCGGCGGGCGGCGACCAAGCCCCCGCCGGGGACGGCCAACACTGGGACGGCCAGCCCTGGGCCGCCCACGTCTTGGACGGCTACCTGTGGTGCGAAGAATACGTGGGCGCGGCCGCGCCCCTGCAGGTCTTCAACGGCCATGTCTTTGGCCTCTATGGCCTGTATGAATACGCCCTCCACACCGGCCGGGCGCAGGCCGCCGCATTGTGGGCCGGCGCCGCCACCACCGCCCTGCACGCCGCCCCGCGGCTGCGGGTCCCCGGTGACGTGTCGCTCTATTGCCTCAACGACCAGTATTGCGTGCGGCCCCACTGGGCCTCGCCCAACTATCAGGCCATTCACGTCCGCCAACTGGGCCAGCTCAGCCTGATGACGGGGGACCGCCGCTTTGCCGCCCTGGCCGAGGCCTTGGAGGGCGACTATGTCAAGCAGTGACCGGCGGCCGCACCTGCTGTTGCTGGCCCTGTTCTTCCCGCCTTCCCGGGCCAGCGGTGTCTTCCGGCCGCTGGGCTTTGCCAACCACCTGGTCCACCTGGGCTGGGATGTCACCGTGGTGACCGCCGATGCCGCTTCCCACCTGGAGGTGGTCGGCTCGATCGACCCGGCCCTGGAGGCACTGGTCGACCCAGCGGTGCGGGTGGTCCGGGTGCCCGTGCCGCGCCAGCACCTGGTGACCGAGCCGAAGCAGATGGCCTGGTGGCGGGCCAACCTGCCTGGCCTGTTGCCGGCCTGGGAGCAGCGCCACAACCCGGCGGGCTTCCCGGACCGCTGGGCCACCTGGGGGCCGCCGGCGGTGCGCCGGGCGGTCGCCCACGGCCGCCGCCACCGGGCCGATGTGGTCATGGCGACGGGCAACCCGTGGGTCGGTTTCTGGGCCGCCGCGCAGGTGGCCGCCGCGCTGAAGCTGCCCTACGTGCTGGACTACCGCGACGCCTGGACGTTGAACCAGTTCACGGGTGAGGATCGTTTTGGACCGGATTCAGCGGAGGCCGGTTGGGAACGCCGCCTGGTGGCCGGCGCCGCCCGGGTCCTGTTCGTGTGCGAAGGCCAGCGGGCCTGGCACGCCGCCCGCTACCCGCCGGCGGCCGGCGCCATGCGGGTGATCGAAAACGGCTTCGATGCCGATCAGATCGCGGTGCCCCCGTTCCGGGCGGCCGGGTCGCCGCTGCGCTTCGGCTGGGTGGGCACCATGACGGTTGACCAGCCGCATCAGGCGATGTGGCAGGGCTGGCGCCAGGCCCTGGCGGCCGAGCCGGTCTTGGCCGGCGCCCAGGCCTATCTTTATGGTCACTTGGGGTATTCGCCCGGCGCCCAGCGCCAGGTCAGCGCCCTGATCCCGGCCACCCCTAGCAGCGGCCTGGTGCTAGCCGGGCCGTGCACGCGGGCCGAACTGGGCGCGGTCTATGGCAGCCTGGACGTGCTGTTGGACTTCACGGCCCGCTCGCCCTACGTGGTGGGCGGCAAGCTCTATGAGGAGATGGCGTTGGGCCGGCCCATCGCGGCGGTGGTGGAACCGGCGGTGGCGGCCGGGCTGCCGTCCGCGGACTACCCCCTGTGGTTCGGGTCGCCGGCGGTGACCCCGGAGGGGGTCCGCCAAGCCCTGGTGGCGGCGGCGGCGGCGGCCCGAGCCATGACGCCGGCCATCCGCCAGGCGGCCCTGGACAAGGCCGCCGGCTTTGCGCGCGGTTTGCGGGCAGCCGAGTTGGACCGCGAGTTGCGGGGGTTGCTGTCATGAGCGCGGGGCGGTGGCCGCAGGCGTTGCGGCGGTGGTTGTGGGTGGATGGCGGTGCGCGGCCGGAGGTCGCCGATGCCGTCCGGGCGGCCTTTGCCACCCTGGCGGGCGAATCGCCGGATGGTCGTGAGTTGATCGAGGCCAACGCCGCCACCGCCGCCTGGGCCGACCCGGCCAGCTACGACCTGCTGGTGACGACTCCGGCCGGTGACGAATACCCCGCGTTGGGGGTGGCGGCCTTGGTGGCGGGCCGGCCCTACCTGAGCTACCGCACCGGCACGCCGGAGGCGGTGCTGCACGCGGCCCGCGACGAGCACGCCGCGGTCCTGATTGCCCCGGCGGCCCGCACCCAGGACTGGGTGGACGCCTTCCGGTTGCTACAGGCGGACCTGCCCGCGGCCGATTACTGGTACATCCGGGGCGTGCTGCGGCGCCTG
>JAISTN010000081.1 GCA_031272565.1 Bifidobacteriaceae bacterium | reverse complement strand
GGTTGACCGGGTCTTCCCGCAGATAGCGCAGGGTGTCGTTCATCCAGCCCATGTTCCACTTGAAGCCGAAGCCCAGGCCGCCACCGGAGGTGGCGGCCGTGACACCCGGCCAGGCGGTCGATTCTTCTGCGATCATCACCACGCCCGGATAGCGCTTGTAGGCCGTGGCGGTGGTCTCCTGCAAGAAACTGATCGCCTCCAGGTTCTCCCGGCCACCGTACTGGTTGGGGCTCCACTGCCCGTCCTTGCGGGAATAGTCCAGGTACAGCATCGAGGCCACGGCGTCCACCCGCAGGCCATCGGCGTGGAACTCTTCGAACCAGTAGCAGGCGTTGGCCACCAGGAAGTTGCGCACCTCGGTGCGGCCAAAGTTGAACACCAGCGTGCCCCAGTCCGGGTGTTCGCCTTTTTGCGGGTCCGGGTATTCATACAGGCAAGAACCGTCAAAGCGGGCCAAGGCAAACGAGTCCTTGGGGAAGTGGGCCGGCACCCAGTCGATGATCACGCCAATGCCGGCTTGGTGCAGATTGTCTACCAAGTAGCGGAAGTCATCCGGCAGGCCAAACCGGGCGGTGGGGGCGTAGTAGCCAGTCACCTGGTAGCCCCAGGACGGCGCGAAGGGGTGCTCCGCCACCGGCAGGAACTCGACGTGCGTGAAGCCCATCTCCTTGACGTATTCGACCAGTTCGGTGGCCAGTTCGCGGTAGCCCAGGCCTTCCTGCCACGAGCCCAGGTGCACCTCGTAGATGCTCATCGGGCCCAGGTGCGGGTTGGCGGCGGCCCGCTGGTCCAGCCAGGCCTGGTCGCCCCACTCGTAGTTCGACTGGTCCACCACCGAGGCGGTGGCGGGCGGCGTCTCGGTACGGCGGGCCAACGGGTCGGCCTTCTGCACCCAGTAGCCCTCACGGGTCTGGATTTCGTACTTGTACTTGGCGCCGGGGGCGACATCGGGCACAAAGACTTCCCAGACGCCGGAGTTGCCCAACGAGCGCAAGGCCGTAGCTCCGGAAGTCCAGGAGTTGAAATCGCCCACCACCCGCACGGCTTGGGCGTCCGGTGCCCAGACCGCAAACGAAGCCCCGGAAACCTCGCCCATCACCGAAGGGAAGGTCCGGATGTGCGCACCCAGTGCCCGCCATAGTTCTTCGTGGCGGCCCTCGCGGATCAGTTGCAGGTCCAGTTCGCCCAGGGTGGGCATGAAGCGGTACGGGTCGTCCCGGCGAGTGGTCAGGTCACCGTAGGTGACATCCACCCGGTAGTCCGGCACGGTGGCGTCAGGCAAGACGGCTACCCAGATGCCGTCCTGTTCGTGGGTGGCTACCACTTCATGTTCTGGGGTGACGATGACGACTTTGTCAGCCAGGGGGCGCAGAGTACGGACGGTGACGTGGCCTTCGTACACGTGGGGGCCAAGCACCGAATGGGGGTCGTAGTACATGCCATGGGCGACTGCCCACAGCACCGAGGTATCAACGGGAACGGGTGCCGAGGGCATGGAACAACTCTGGCACGTCCAACCGGCTTTGGAGGGGGCCGTAAGGACCGTTCGGGGTGGCGGCCAAAGCCGGCCATGTGACGTGGATCACATTCTGCGCCCGATGCCGCCCGGTCAGCGCCCAATCGCGCCCGGTCACTGGACGTTCTCAGGCTGCCGGCGGCTGGCTGCTGGGCCTGCCATCAACCCAGTGGCCGCACATGGATCACATGGGCCGGCCCCACGGCGGGGTCAAGCCGCACAAAGGCTTGCGTCCCCCAGGCGAAAGCCTGGTCGGTCAGCAGGTCATAGGCCTGGAACGCCGGGTCTTGCCAATCGCCTGGGAACGGCACCCCCAAAGCCGCCAGGTCCAAGTGCACCACCGATTCGCGGGTCGCGTTGGGGTCCAGGTTCAACACCACGATCACGGTGTCCTCCTGGCCGGTGGGGCTGTGGGCGGCCTCCAGCCGGCGCGAATAGCAGACGATGGCGTCATCGGTGGTGGTGTGGACCGTCAGGTTGCGCAGCCGCCGCAGCGCCGGGTGCTCGGCCCGGATCCGGTTCAGGCGGGTCAGGAGAGCCGACATTTCGGCCGCCAGAGGCTGGCTGAAGTCACGCACCTTGAACTGGTACTTCTCGTTGTCGATCTGTTCTTCTGAGCCCGGCCGGGCCACGTTTTCTACCAGCTCATAGCCCGAATAGATGCCCCAGGTGGGCGCGTAGGTGGCGGCCAGGACGGCGCGGGCTTTGAACGCCCCCACGCCGCCCTGCTGCATGTAGGGCGTCAGGATGTCGTGGGTGCTGGGCCAAATCGAGGGCCGCATGAAGCTGCCCAGGTCGCCGCTCAACTCCTGGATGTAGTCCAGCACCTCCTGTTTGGTGTTGCGCCAGGCGAAGTAGGTGTAGGACTGGTGGAAGCCCACCAGGGCCAGCGTCTGCATCATGGGCGGACGGGTGAAAGCCTCCGCCAGGAACAGCACATCGGGGGCCTCGACCCGGAGTTGGGCAATCAGCCGCTCCCAGAAAGGCAACGGCTTGGTGTGCGGGTTGTCGACCCGGAAAATGGTCACCCCGTGGTCAATCCAGACCCGCAGCACCCGCAGGATCTCCTGGTAGATGCCTTCCGGGTCGCGGTCAAAGTTCAGCGGGTAGATGTCCTGGTATTTCTTGGGCGGGTTTTCGGCGTAGGCGATGGTGCCGTCGGCCCGCTGGGTAAACCACTCTGGGTGGTCCTTGACCCAGGGATGGTCCGGCGAGCATTGCAGCGCCACGTCGAGGGCCACCTCCAGGCCCAGTTCGCGGGCCCGGGCCACCAACGCGTCGAAATCATCGAACGTGCCCAGGTCCGGGTGGATGGCGTCGTGGCCGCCCTCGGGCGAGCCGATGGCATACGGCGAACCTGGGTCCTCTGGCCGGGCCGTCAGCGAGTTGTTGCGGCCCTTGCG
>JAISTN010000019.1 GCA_031272565.1 Bifidobacteriaceae bacterium | reverse complement strand
CACGCCGTACCTGCCCTATGTGAACGGCCCGGATGACCCATCCGCGGCAGAACGAGACGCCGTTACCAAAGCCAATTGGGAAGCGAGCGAGGCATTCATGGCCGAGTGCATGAAGAAGGCCGGGTTTGTCTACTTTGAGCTCCCTTGGACGCCGGAGCCCGAGGTCCAACACTTCCAGCAAGGTGACGTGCTGGTCATCCCCGTGCTCCAGGCAACCAGGGAGGAGACCGCTCGGGTGGGTTACGGCGTACTGGCGGCGGAGGAACCGTCCTACGATCCGTCAACCGATCCAGTCCAACAGAACGAGGAGTACCGGGACACCCTGAGTGAAGCGGCCCAAGCGGAGTATGACCTGCAACGGTGGGGCCCTGACCCGTACGAGGCTTCCCCCGCCCCACATGACCCAGGCTGTGCCGAACAGGCCTACGACCAGTATGTGGAGCGGATTGAACAACAAGCAGAACGCGAACTAAGCGCCAAGGAGCTTTTCGATCAGCAGTTCACGCTGCCGCTCGACATGACCCGCCTGGTGTGGCCCGGTGTCAACCAGGATCCACGGGTGGCCAGCATGGACTCGCAGTGGTCAGCCTGCATGGCGGACCGAGGCTACGACTTGGCCCCTGCCCAGGCCTACTTGATGGATACTTCTGGTCCGTGGGCGGCTTGGTACATGGCATTGCGGACCAAGGCTGACGGCACCTTGGGTGATGCTTGGTACAACTTCCTGGGCGAGGAACTGACGCCTGTGGAAGAGCGGTCCTTGTTGGGCACGCCGGCCGAGATCCAGATCGCCCTGGATGACTTCGATTGCCGCCAGGAAGTCGGCGCCTATGAGGCAACCTACCGCGAGGTCCAGCTTGAGTTGGAGGCCGCCTTCGTGGAGGAGCACCGCCAAGAATTGGATGAGATGGTGGCGTTTGTTGAACAGGCCGGTTGAGGGGTGATGTGCAGTCCTCCGGCCAGCCGTGGGCTGGTGGGTTGGCGGTCAGGCCCCTGGGGTGGCGACGTATTCCCAGACCCCGTCGCCGTCATCGTCCCTCAGTGTGCCGGCGGCCTGGCTCGGGTCAGTCAACGCGGCGACGGCCGTGTCCAGGTTGACAAAGACGTGTGGGTCTTCGCCCAGCCGGGCCGCCAAGCCGGACACCCGCAGCATGCGGGCCACGTCCGGGTTGGGGCCGGAGAAGGCCAACTGCGTACCCGTGTCCGCCAGGTCATCCAGCAAGCCGTCCACCGATTCGATGGCGGACGGATCGAGGTCGAACATGCCGGTGCAATCGACCAGCAACCAGGCCCGGCCGCGGGCGGCCGCTCGAGCTTTGGTGCGGAAGGTGTTGGCGTTGACAAACACCAGCGGAGCCGTCCAGCGGAAAACGGAAATGGTGGGGGCAACCTCGGCCGCGTCGGGGAAGGCATTGACGGGATACCAGCCGGTCATGCCGGGGCGGTGGCCCAGCAGCGATTGACGGGGCCGGGCCGCTTTCGCCAGGTAGAACACCAGCGAAGCGCCCACCGCCACGCCAATGGCCAGCAGCGGGTCGGTTGACAGCACCAGCAGGCAGGTGGCCACCGCCAACAGAGCCTCGCGTTTGCGCATCTGCCACAGGCCGCGCAGGGTCTTGAGTTCGATCAGCCGGGAGACCGCATCGGCGCAGATGGCACCCAAGACGGCCACCGGCAGGCTGGCCAGAAGGCCAGTCGCGGTGGCGCACAGTAGGGCCATCAGCAGCCCGCCCATGACGGCTGAGAGCTGCGTCTTGGAACCGACCCGGGCGGAGATGGCGGTGCGGGCGTAGCTGGCCGAGGCGGTCACACCCCCGGACACAGCGGAGGCCATCTGCGCCAGGCCAAGGGCGGCCATGTCCTGGTTGGCGGACACCCGGTAGTGGCCGCGGGAAGCAAAAGCGCGCGAAGGGATGATGGTGTCAGCGGCCAGGACCAGGGCCAGCGAGGCGGCGGTGCCCAACAGCAGACCAAGGTTGTCTTGGGCCAGTTGGAAGTCCGGTAGGCCAAACGTGGGCAGGCCTTTGGGCAGGGTGCCCACCACGGCCACACCGTGGCGGTCCAGGTGGGTGACGGCGGACACGGCAATGGCTGCGATCAGGATCACGATGGCGCCGGGCAGCCCCGGCCACAGGCGCCGCAGCAGGATCAGGGCGGCCCAGGTGCCAAAGCCGGCCACCAGGGTTGGCCAGTGGGTTTCACCCAGGTGTTTGACCACCGCGATGGCCTTTTCCACGTCCGTGTCGCCGCTGATCTTGTAGCCCAGCATCTTGGGCAGTTGGCCGATTATGACATTGAGGGCAATGCCGGCTTGGTAGCCCAAGAGCAGGGAGACTGACAGTAGGTCTGCCAGCAGGCCGAAGCGGGCCAGGCCGGCCAGGAACAAGATGGCGCCCGTCAGCAGGGCCAAGATGGCGACCAGGGAACCGAGCTTGGCGTTGTCGACCTGGCCGTTCACCATGGCCAGCGGCACTATGGTGCTGCCAATCAGGACGGCGGCCATGGCATCAAAGCCCAGTTTGACGTGGCGGCTGGAACTGACCAGGCCAAACACGATCAGCGTCATGACGGAGCTGTACAGGCCGGTGATGGGCGGCAGCCCGGCCGTCGTGGCGAAGCCGATGCCCAGCGGAACGGCGGCAGCGGTGATCAAGATGGCGGCGGTCAGATCGGCGCCAAAGGCCTTGGGGGTGTAACCCTGCAGGGACTGGACTAGGGGGATGCGCTGCAGGGTGGCGGCCAGCGTGCCGTGGTGGGCGGATGGGGTGGTGCTGCGGGCATCCTGGGGCGGGGGGTCGCCGGCGGTCATGGCTTCCTAGGATCAAGGGGCGGATCGGTCGGTCCCATCCTATGGGCTTGCCAGGCTGGCCGGTTTTCCCTAGACTGACTGGGCTAATCGACGCGGGGTGGAGCAGTTCGGTAGCTCGCCGGGCTCATAACCCGGAGGTCGAGGGTTCAAATCCCTCCCCCGCTACAAATGGGGCCCCTGGCCAACGGCAGTTGGCCAGGGGCCCTTCACTTTGCCAGCAGCGCGTCGGGGTAACCGCGCAACTTGGGCTCGATCCGCTTTTTCCATCTGTTGTGCCGTGGGCCAGGGGTTGGCCGCCGATTCCGCGCGGCGGGCCGCGAGCGCCCCTTCGGTTTGGCCACCCGGGTCCAGGTCCAGGGTGGCCACTTTGGGGAGTGTGGCGCAGGTTACGTGGGGTGAGCCTGGTCACAGTTGAGGGCTTGGTTTGGGGCTTTGACCTGGGGATTTATGCCCGACGGCGCCCGCTGGGGTGGCTCCGCGGATGCCAGGATAGGGCAGGCACGGACGAGCGCGCGGGTCTTGGTTGCAGGTAGCTTCAGGCGGCGGGTCGGCCGGGTGGCTTCGCCCATGGTCACACCCCCAAGCACAAGGATTCCCACCATGAGAAACCAGCGCAGCAAGTATCAACTGATTGCCACCGGCCTGCTGGCGGCGCTACTGGGTGGCGGCCTGGCCGCTCCGGCCCACGCCGACGCGAATGTAGTCCCTGACCTGGCGTTCCGGCAGTGCCTGAACGGCTCCGCCTACCTGAACCAAGACCCGGCCGACTCGGACATCACCTCGGCCCAGTTGAGCGGTTTGACACTCTCGTCCGGTGCGGTCAGTTGCCATGGCGGCGGCATAGCCAGCCTTCAAGGCGTGCAGTACATCACGAACCTGACAAGTCTCACGGTGCAGGGCCATCAGGTGACTGATCTGAGCCCGCTGGCCTACCGGACCGGCCTGACGAAACTCGCCATCACGCAGGGTCCACTGGAGGACCTGACACCGCTGGCCAGCCTGACCAACCTTCAGTCGTTGACCCTGACGGACAACAACATTGCCAGCATTGCGCCCTTGAGTGGTTTGACCAAACTGACCGGTTTGTCGCTGGGGAACACCGCCTGGGCGACCGACTACGGCAATCACATCACCGACATCAGCCCCCTGGCCGGTCTGACCAGCTTGGGCAGTCTCGGCTGGAGCAACGCCATTCCATACACTGAAGAGACGGCCGGGAAGACCAACCATGTGACCGACTTCTCCACCCTGGCCCATCTGACTGCTTTGTGGACGCTGAACGTGTCCGGCACAGGGGTCAGTTCCCTGGCCGCCTTGCCCACGCTGCCAGCCTTGGTCGACCTGTATGCGAACAACAACCAGATCACTGACCTGACGCCTGTCGCAGCCTCGCCTGTTCTGGCCTACATCTCGGTCACCGGCAACCAGATCACCGACTTGTCGCCGTTGTCTGGCCTCACCAAGCTTGGGTGCATCTATGCCGACAACAACCAGATCACCGACCTGGCGCCATTGGCTGGCCTTTCGAAGTTGGACTTCTTGAGCGTGATGAACAACCAGATCACCAGCCTGGAAGCCCTGGCGTCGATGCCGCAAATGGAGAACCTGTATGTGAGCGACAACCCGATCACGGACCTGTCGCCCCTGGCTGGGCTGCAGAAGCTGACCTGGCTGAAGGTCTCCGGCTTGCAGGTCAGCGACATATCGCCCTTGGCGACCATCTACCTGAGCCTGGGGCCGATGGAAGCGGACCGGAACCAGATTGTGGACGCCTCAGCCCTGACCGCTGCCGTCTACTATGTCAAGAACGGGTCCCTGCGCGAACAGACCCTGACGCTGGGTGTGACGGCCGAGGCCGGCGACACCCTGGACACTTACACGGTCGACTCGTTGGGGTTGAAGTCCGCTAACGGTTCCGCCGTCACCTTGTCGACCGACGAACTGTGCTCCGAGAACCCGGTTGAAGAAGTCACGCCAGCCAACACGGCCGGCCCATTCGAGTTCTACTGGTGCTCCGCCGACCAGAGGTTCAGCGGCACCGTCACGCTGAACGTCAGCCGGCCGTCCGTTCACGCTGACATCCCCACGATCGAGGGGGTGGCCGAGGTTGGCAAGACGTTGACGGTCGACCCGGGCGACTGGGAACCCGCCCCGGTCGATTTCACCTACCAGTGGCTGCGTGACGGTGAACCGATTGAGGGCGCGACTGGTTCCACCTACCAGATCACCCAAGCTGACCTGGGTGTGGCCCTGTCGGTTGAGGTGACCGGCTCCAAGACGGACTATGAGCCGGTCACCGAGGTGTCGGACCCGACCGAGATTGTGACTCAGTCACGTGACGTGGACCCCTGGTCCCTCAGGTATGAGTCGTTCACGTTGACGCCGGACTTGACCGGGGACGGCAAAGGTGAAGCCCTGGCCATCCAGGCCTCCGATGGTGCACTGCACTTGTATGCGGCGAAAGGCGACGGCACGTTCCAGGGCGTCAAGGTGCTGATCAAGTCCGGGTTGAACGGTTCGCGGGCGTTTGGGCCTGGAGACTGGACGGGTGACGGCAAGGCCGATGTGATTACGGTTGACAAGGCCGGCGTGATGTGGCTGCACAAGGGCAACGGCAAGGGCGGCCTGGCCGCGAAGGTGCAGAACGGCCGGGGTTGGGCGGCCTACCGGATCGCGCCGGCGGAAGACTTGAACCGGGACGGGGCGAACGACTTGTTGGCGATCGACCAGGCCGGGAAGCTGTGGTTGTATGCCGGGGATGGTAAGGGTGGGTTCGTCAAGGGCCGCGTCCAGGTGGGGCATGGTTGGAACGGGTTCGACTTGTACGGCGCCGCCGATCTGAACAAGGACGGCAAGATGGACATCTTGTCGATCAGTTCCACCGGCCTGTTGTATGCCTACTTTGGCCGGGGTGATGGCCATTTCGATATGCCGGTGTTGGTGGGTCATGGTTGGGGTTCGTTCACGTTGGCGGCCGGCGGCGACTTGAATGGTGACCACCTGGCGGACATCATCGGCCGGAACGACACCAACGGGACGGTGTACTACTACCAGTCGAAGGGCGGCGGCCAGTTCGCGCACTCGAAGGTGGCCGCGAAAGACTGGTGACTTGAGACTGTGGGTTTGCTGTTGATGGAAGGTGGCCACCTGGGGAGGGTTCCCCAGGTGGCCATCTCCGCAGCGCGAGTCGTCAGGTGGGGACGGGTCCCAGGTGACGACACCTGCTGACCTGCACTAACGCCATCCGTGACCGCTCGTTTCCGGGTGCGTCAGGTGGGGACGGGTCCCAGGTGACGAACGTTCGTGAACGGGAAGTGGCCACTTGGGACCTGGACCCGGGTGGCCATCTCCGCAGCGCGAGTCGTCACCTGGGACCCG
>JAISTN010000387.1 GCA_031272565.1 Bifidobacteriaceae bacterium | reverse complement strand
CAGCAAGTGGCAGCGGCCAAGGAGACAACCAAGAAGGCTCCAGCCGGGGCTTCGTCCAAGAACCCGGCCAAGGAGCCGCAGGTGGTAGAGCCACCGAAGCCGCCCGCGAAGGCCAAGCGGTCCAAGGCGACGGCGCCGGTGACGGCGGAGTTGCCCGAGGTGACCTTGGCCGATGAGGCGACCCCGGTGGCGGTGGCCGTGACGGCCTCCACAACCAAGGCCGCCGCTGCGCCGGCTGCCACCACACCCGAAGCAGCGCCGGCGGCTGAGGCTCCGGCGGATGAGCCGTCGGCCGAGGCGCCAAAGAAGAAGACCGCCGCCAGGAAGGCGCCGGCCAAGCGGGCCAAGAAGATCACCACGGTTACCATCACCGAGACGGTGATTGAGGACGTGGCGTTGGAGGAGCCGCCGGAGGGCGAACCGGGCGACCTGACAGAAGAAGACGGCGAAGAGGTTGGCTTTGTCTATTCGGATGCGGACGATGACGACGCCCCGGCTCAGCAGGTCCAGGTGGCGGGTGCCACGGCGGATCCGGTCAAGGATTACCTGAAGCAGATCGGCAAGGTGGCGTTGCTGAATGCTGAACAAGAAGTTGAGCTGGCCAAGCGGATCGAGGCCGGGCTGTTCGCGGAGGAAAAGCTGGCGACCGACCTGACGTTGGAACCGAAGCTGCGCCGCGAACTGGAATGGCTGGCGCATGACGGCCAACGGGCCAAGAACCATCTGCTGGAAGCTAACCTGCGCCTGGTGGTGTCGCTGGCCAAGCGCTACACCGGCCGCGGCATGCTGTTCCTGGACCTGATCCAGGAAGGCAACCTGGGCCTGATCCGGGCGGTGGAAAAGTTCGACTACACCAAGGGCTACAAGTTCTCCACCTACGCCACCTGGTGGATCCGCCAAGCCATCACCCGGGCCATGGCGGACCAGGCCCGGACCATCCGGATCCCGGTGCACATGGTTGAGGTCATCAACAAGCTGGCCCGGGTGCAGCGCCAGATGCTGCAAGACCTGGGCCGCGAACCGACCCCGGAGGAGTTGGGCAAGGAACTCGACATGACCCCGGAAAAGGTGGTCGAGGTCCAGAAGTATGGCCGCGAGCCGATCTCTCTGCACACCCCGTTGGGTGAGGACGGCGACAGCGAGTTTGGTGATCTGATCGAGGATTCGGAGGCCGTGGTGCCGGCCGACGCGGTCAGTTTCACACTGCTGCAAGAACAGTTGCACGCGGTGCTGGACACGTTGTCGGAACGCGAGGCCGGGGTGGTGTCAATGCGGTTCGGGTTGACCGACGGCCAGCCCAAGACTCTCGATGAGATTGGCAAGGTCTATGGCGTCACCCGGGAACGGATCCGCCAGATCGAATCGAAGACGATGTCCAAATTGCGTCACCCCTCCCGCTCGCAAGTGTTGCGGGACTACCTGGACTGATGGCGGCGCCCACTGGGCGCGAGTTGACGGCCCGCTCCCTGGTGTTGGCCGCCCTGTTGCTGGGCACGCTCACCGTGGTGGTGGTGTGGGGTGCCCATCAAGCCTGGTTTGAGGGCACCCAAACCCGTGGACCGGTGGCGGCGGGGCAGGGCAAACCGGCCCCGCCGGCCTATTCTTCTGGTGGCACCACGCCGGTAGCCACACCGCCGCCGGGTGCCCAGACCAGCAGCGCCGCCAGCGGATCGGCGCCGGCCGTGGCGCCATCGGCGGGCGGCGAGTCGCTGGCCTCCGCCCCGCCAGCCACCGAGACCGAGTTTCCCTTGGCCACCGTGCCGCCCACGGTGATTGTGAACGAGCCGGTGGCCCGGGCCGTGGTCCACTATCTGATCGATGCGCGGGGCGAGGTGACCACGCCGCTGGCCGAATTTGAGGCGGAGGTGGCCCAGATCCTGGCGGACCCGCTTGGTTGGGAGTCGATGGGGCTGGTCTTCGCCGAGGTGACGGACCCCGCGCAGGCGGACATCACCATCTGGTTGACCGAGCCGGCCAAGGTGCCCAGCTTCAGCGGCATCTGCTCATCGAACCTGTCCTGCTCGATTGGCAGCAACATCATTGTCAACGAGCAGCGCTGGCTGGAGGGCGCCCTGCCTGGGGCGATGGACGAGGTGCCGCTGGACCAGTACCGCATCATGGTGGTGAACCACGAGGTGGGCCACTGGCTGGGCCACCACCAGCATTCGGCCTGTCCGGGGGCGGGCCAACTGGCGCCGCTGATGATGCAACAGTCGAAGGGCCTGGATGGTTGTCTGTTCAACCCCTACCCGCTGCCGGAAGAGTTGACCGCGCCGGATTTGGGGTTGTACTGAACCCCCGTGGGTTAAACATGAGCCCTGGGCGCCAATCGGCGCGCGGGGCGCGCCGAGTCCCCCAATGCGGGGGGTTGCGGGGTGAGGCGCATTAGACTGCCTGGCGTGCCAGCGACCTCAAGCTCCGAGTATTCAGCCCGCCACCTGCAGGTCCTGGAAGGCCTGGAGGCGGTGCGTAAACGCCCGGGCATGTACATCGGCTCAACCGATGCGCGCGGGTTGATGCACTGCGTCTGGGAGATCATCGACAACGCGGTCGATGAGGCCCTGGCGGGCTTCTGCGACACCATCCGGGTGACGCTGTGGCCGGATGGCTCGGTCGAAGTCGATGACAACGGCCGGGGTATTCCAGTCGACATCGAGCCCAAGACCGGCCTGACCGGGGTCGAGGTGGTCTTCACCAAGCTGCATGCCTGCGGCAAGTTTGGGGGCGCCGGGTCCGGCTACGGGGCGGCCGGCGGCCTGCATGGTGTGGGGGCCTCCGTGGTCAACGCCTTGGCGGCCCGGATGGATGTCGAGGTGGCCCGCGGCGGCAAGCGGCACACGATGCGTTTTCACCGCGGCGAACCGGGCCTGTTCGACGACTCGAAAGGTGGGGAGCCCTCGCCCGACAGCCCGTTCACGCCCTTCACCGAGGCCTCCACGCTGGAAATCACCGGCCGGGTCAAGCCGAAGCAGACCGGCACCCGCGTGCGCTACTGGGCCGATCCGCAGATCTTCCCTGAACCGAAGGACTTTTCGCTTGAACTCCTGGTTGAGCGGGCCCGCCAAACCAGCTTCCTGGTGCCCGGCCTGCTGATCACGGTGGACGACCAGCGTGACCCGGCTCAGCCCTACCAGGAAGACTTCAAGCACGCCGGCGGGGTGGTCGACTATGTCGAGTACCTGGCGCCGGACCAGGCCATCCAGCAGGTTTGGCACATCCAGGGCGAAGGCGCCTTCACCGAGACGGTGCAGGCATTGGGGGAGGACGGCCACCTGACACCGACCGAGGTGGAACGGACCTGCCAGGTCGATGTGGCGCTGCGTTGGGGGACCGGCTACGACACGGTCTTCAAGTCCTTTGTCAACATCATCGCCACCCCCAAGGGTGGCACCCACGTCCAGGGCTTTGAACAGGGCCTGCTGAAGGCCGTGCGGGCCCAGATCGAATCGAACGCCCGGCGGCTCAAGGTGTCCGCCAAGGAAAGCACGGAGCGGGTCGAAAAGGATGATGTCCTGGCCGGCCTGACCGCCGTCCTGACCGTGCGGTTGGCCGAACCCCAGTTTGAGGGCCAGACCAA
>JAISTN010000336.1 GCA_031272565.1 Bifidobacteriaceae bacterium | reverse complement strand
CAGGGCCCGCCGGATGTGCCGCAACCAGTTGCCGCCACCCCAGGCCATCAGGGCACCCGTCCCCACCATCAGCTTGACCGCCGTCCACAGGTGCTCCCGGTTGCCGGCCCCGGCCGCCTCCACCACGCCGGCTGCTTCCTTCAAGACCCGTTGGGCCAGGTCCTGGTTGCCCAGGCGGTTGGCAAACCACTCCTGGACGTCCACCATCAAGTCCGGCTGCAGGTAGCTGAGCGCCAAACCAACCCCGGCCATGACGAAGACCAGGGTGGGGATCACCGTCAGGAGCGAATAGAAGGCCATGGCAGCAGCTGATTCGGGGCCCAAGCGGTCGCGGTAACGGGTTTGGGCCCGGCGCGCGTGCACCACCCACGGCCGGGCGATCGCACGCTTCACCCGCGCCCTGAGGCCACCTGTGGCCGGCATGTTGTCTCCTGGGAAGCGACTGGGGAACGAAGTCTAGGACCCCATTGTCCCGTACCCCGGGCACTGTTCGCGCCCCGGCCGCCAGAGCATGGTGGCAGGCCACAACCTGGAGTCGCCTACGGGCCCTCCGGCTGGCTGGCATTCTGGCGGCTCATCGGTGAGGCGACTACCCACGCCGTCACCGGTTCCCTACCCTGGTGCCACGCCAACCCGAGCTGGCCAGGAGGTGAGGGCCATGACCCAAGCCGTGATGATCTACAACGCCGGCGGCCTGGAGCCGCTAGGCCAGGTATCGCTGCGCCACGCCGTCTTGATGATGTGGCGTGGTGTGGCCCGAGCCTTCGAAACGGTGCCAGGCCAATACGTGGGCCAATTCCCGCGCCCCCGGTCGGTGGAACTGGTCCGCTACGTCTACGCCAAGTGGAAGTATGAGCGCACCGGCCGCCTGTCGCCATCGACAGACAACGTGTTGCGGCGCGACCGGCACAAGTGTGCCTACTGCGGCCGGGCCGCCACCACCCGCGACCACGTCATGCCGCTGTCGCGCGGCGGCCGGACCGAATGGAGCAACCTGGTGGCCGCCTGCCGGGCCTGCAACGAAGCCAAGAAGGCCCGCACCCCGGCGGAGGCCGGGCTGCGGCTGCGCCTGCAGCCCTTTGTGCCCACCCTGAACGACCTGTACCCCAACCGGCTGTGACCTGACCGCGCCGCCCGGCACGTCTGCCCGGCGCCACCCGGCCCCGGCCCAGCCGGATCAAGTGCCGGCGCCGTAGCGGGGCCGGGCAGTGCCTAACCGGGCCGGGCCGCGCGAGCGGCATCGGGCAACGCTGTTGAGGCCTACCCATCACCGTTGGTGACAAACTCCGCCAAGGGGCGGCGCAAGCCCAGGTTTTCCCCGTAGCTGCCGCTCACCGTGCCCACCCGCAGGATCATTTGTGGCGTACCTGACAAGTTCAGCGCCGCGGGCAAGGCGGCCGCCGCCGCCGGATCCTCCAGGAGTTGGCTCATCGGTTGGACCGAAACACCGGCCCGCGTGGCCGCCAGCCACAACCGCTCCAGGTCGCGGCCGGCCGTGATCGGATCATCCCCCACCAGGACAGCGAAACCCGCCGCGCCATCGACCTGCTTCTCTGTCCGGCTGATGCCCTGGTTGGCGAAAGTGTCTCCGGTCAGGTCCGCCTGCGAGGTCGTGAGATAGTACAGCGTCTTGGTAATGCCCGTGATGCCCAGTTGCTCGGCGGGCAGGCCGTCCCGCTGGGCCAACGCCTCGCCATCGGACAGGCGCAACCAGTTGGCCAACTCTTGCCGCGCGGCTGGGTCGTTGGCCTGGTCCCGGTAGGCCGCCACGGTGCCGGTCGCCAGGTAGGTGAAGCCATCGCTGCCGTGCTCGAAGTAGGTCACCCCGGCCATGGCGTTCAGGGCCTGGAGTTGAGTGGCGGTCAGCGGCTGGGCTGACATGGGGCGTTTTTCGGTGTGTCTCAGGGTCATCGCTGCGAGGGTCTGACGGCCGGCGCTGTCTGGTTCGGCCGGCTGGCCGGCGTAGCGCACGGTCACGGCTGGGCTGGGCAGGTCAGCGGAGTTGGGCTGGCCAGCGGCGGGCAGTTGGGTGGCCGTGACCTCGACCTGGTAGCCGTAGGCCTCCAGTGCCTGGACCAGATTCTCGGTGAAGGCACCCAGCGAGATCAGCGCCTCCCGGCCGGCCGGGTCGGTGACGGTCAGCAGGCGGTCCAGGTCCAGACCAATCGCCAGTTCACCACGGCTGGGGTAAGCCGTCACCCGCCACATCTGGGCATTGTGGGAGTTGGGCGCCAGCGAGGCGTAATACAGCGAGTCCCGGACCGGAGCCGGCAGGTCGAAGGCCAAGTCGGTCTCCTTGGGGACGGTGATGGGCCGGCCCTTGATGGCGGCGCCCAAGACGGCGCCGCCAACGGCTAGGACAAGGGCGGTCAGTCCGCCCAGGACAATGCGGCGTTTGCGGGGCATGAGTCCAGCCAACCGGGTACAGGCGGTGGGGCGCCATCGGGCATCACCCTGGTTTGCCCCTGGGACGGCCCTGGTCTTGCCCTGAGGCGTGTGATTCCGGTCTCACTTTGGCCGGATTGCTTCACACCGGCCAGGCCCCCAGGTTACGGTGGCCGGAATGCAGACAAGCCCCAACTAGGAGGTTTCGATGCTCGCCCGCCGTACCATTGCTGTCGCCCTGATTACCGCCCTAGGAGTCTTGGGGACGGCCGCCTGCAAGACCAAGCCTGGGACTCACAAGAGCCCAACACCATCGCATTCCACCTCGGCCCCGGCCAGTTCTTCCCCCCATGCCAGCCAGGCGCCAAGCAGCCAGGCGCCTAGCAGCCAGTCGCCTAGCAGCCAGTCGCCCAGGAGTAAGTCGCCCGGCAGTCCGTCGCCCAGCAGCCACGCCCGCCCTTCACCCAGTGCCAAGACATCGCCTAAGGGCAAGGCGTCGCCCACTGCTAAGCCGTCCGCCGGCACCTGGCAGACGCCATCGTCTAAGCCTTCGCGCGCCACGCAGCCGTCCCCGAGCGTCAAGCGGTCCGGCCTCCTGGGTGCCATGGACAAGTTGACGGCCTCCCTTGACCGGGCTGCATCCCAGTGGGAGGCCACCCCGCGCTGATTGGGCGCGGCCCCCGGGGTTGGCCCCCCGGGTCCCGGTCCCAGGTGGCCATCCCAAACCCCGGCGCCGCCCGCGGCACTTGGGGCCGGGTCCCACGGGGCGCCGCGCGCG
>JAISTN010000317.1 GCA_031272565.1 Bifidobacteriaceae bacterium | reverse complement strand
ATGTTCGCATCAATCCGTGCCCCCGGCACGTAGGTGGCCGTGTCGCGGTTGGGCAGCAACGTTGTGATATAGACGCCAGCTTGGAAATCGGCCGCCATCGACCAGTTGGTGTAGAAGCGGTTGCGGTACTCGACAAAGTAGTCGATGCCGGCGTCGACATCGGAAATCACCAAAGCGGCCACACCGGTGGTGCCGTTCATGGCCCGCAGCGTGACCGATTGGTTGGTCACCGCCGTGTCGATCACCACTTGGTCTTCTGGCGCCAGCAAGCCAAGCTGATAGAGCGAACCGCCGCCAATGAGGAAGCCGCCACCCATGAACGAGAACCCGTCGCGGTATTCCTCCGAGGGCCAGGTGCAAGCACCCAGCGCCGCCTCGTTCCAGGTCTGGGCGGTGGGGGCGTTGGCGCAGTCATACCAGGAGGTGTGGCCAAGGCCCATGACGTGGCCAATTTCATGCGTGGGTGCCTTCATCCAGATGGCCAAGGTGGAGCCCGAACTGCCGGTCCCAACCTGGGTCACAATGGAGGCGGGGGTGGGCATGACAATCTCGCCGCCAGAGTTGACGCCGTGGCCGCAGGTGGCAGACCAGCCGTCCCAGGACACGCCCACCAGGAACTTGTTGGAGGGCGCGAAGATCAGCAGTTGGGAACCGTCGGTGCGGCCCAGGTAGTAGCCGCTGTAGGCGGAGTGGCCGTACAGCGTCAGCGCGCTGTTAATCAGCGTGTTGAGGTCATTGGGGCTGTAGGCCGTGGTGCTGCCACGCCGGATGTCGTTGACCACAAAGTTGAACGGCAGACCGGTCTGCGTCACATACGTCTGCTCAACGGCTTCGATGTAGCCGGCGATGTCGCTGTCAGACGCTTCCCATGTTCCGTCCGGCGTCACCACGGCAACGTCGAAGTACCGGGTGTAGTCGGCCGGCGTGGGCGAGGTGTAGGAAGGCACGGCCGTGTTGTAGCCGATCACGGCGTACGCATCTTCACTGGGCAGGCTCCCGATGTCGTCGCCGTACTCTTCCGGCACCAGCAGCGTGGCTTCGATCTCGGCACCGGGCGCCAGGTCGCCTTCCGCGGCCACGCCATCGTCCAGTTTCACGATGTCGCCCTGGTCGGTCAGGATCGAGTATTCGGTCCGGCTGGCTGCGGGATTGTCGAAATCGTCCCAGTTGCTGGCTACCACCACGCCGGAAACCTCAACCGTGACCGTGTCGGCTTGTGGTTCCGGTGGATCTTGAGCCTGGGCGGCCCCAAAGGGCACCACCCCCACCAGAGCGAGGGCCAAGGCGGCGCAGGTGGTGTATTTGGGTGCACGCGACGACGATGTCATGGGGCTTCCTTCCGAAGGCTGGCAAGGGTAAAGGGGCGTCAGTGGAACTGGCGCTTCAAGCCTCCCACCTGCGGGCTTGCGGCGCAAGCAGACCGGCCGCGGCGGCGGACCACCCGGCGGCCACCTCCGCGTTAGTTCAACGCTGACGCGCAGGCCACACTTTGGCCTCGCCAAGTCTCTTGCGCCGGGCCCGGCCCGGTGGGACCCTGATATCGCCCTGGTTGTTCCCCCTCCAAGCCCCTGAAGGATGCCCCCCATGTCCACTCGTTCCACTCGTTTCACTTGCTCCCCCCGTGCCGCCCGCTCGCGCGCCCGCCAAGTCTTGTCTTTGTTCGCCTGCGCCACCCTGGCCGTGATGGGGGCGGTGGCCGCGGGCCCGGCCGGAGCCACCGGCCCCGTGGACTTCGCTGGCTCAGCCGCCGTGGTTGCCACCGAGACGGCCGACTGGGACGACTGGGGTGGCGATGACATTCTGTTCGAGCAGCCCAGTCTGGATGCCTACGCCCCGGCAGTTTCTGGCCTGGCAGTGCCGCCGCTGCCCACGCCGGCCACCGGCGACTTCACCCGCTATTTCGACATCGCCGTCCTGACACCAGATGGCACGTTCAACGTGACCGATGAGGAAATCCGGATCTACCTTGAAGCGACCGAGAACTTCTGGTCCGCCCAAACCGGCTATGACTTCAACTTCATTGTGAACGACATCCGGCGCGGCACGTCCAAGGCCTATGGGGCCCACAACCACTCGGTGCTCCACCCCGAGGCGAGGGCGCTGTACGGCATCACCGACCAGAACTACTACTTCAACACCCCGCAGGCCACCTTGTGGATCTTCGCACCCAAGGACCAGTTCCCGGTGACACCACCGTGGGCGGCGGCCTCCGCCATTATTGGCAGCGGGGTCAACTCCGGCGGCGAGGTGGTGACCGCCCAGACGGCCACTGCCATCAAGACACTGGCCGCCAATCCGACGGCCAGCGATGCGGTGCTGACCATTGGCACCCCGGCGCACGAGATGGGCCATGTCATGGGCCTGGATCACGCCAGCCACCTGACCTGCCCCGATCAGCCTGAGGGGCCGGTGTGGGATGAGGCCGATTTGGGCACCTGCACGTTGCCGGTTACGGCCGATCAGTACAACGATGGCTGGTCCGTCATGGGCAGCGGCTTCCAGATCGGCCCGGCCTCGCGCTACCTGCTGGGTCTGCTTGACCCGTCCGAATACACCACCATCACCGCGCCGGTCACCAACCAGACGGTGGTGGTCCATCCTCAAGGCGGCACCAGTGGCGTGCTGACGTTGGTGGTGGGCGATCCGGCCAGCGGCATCGACTATCTGGTGGAGTACCGCACGCGCTTCTACACCGGCTGGGTTGGTGGCTCTTGGACGGGCAACGGGATCCGGATTCTGCGGCTCTACCCGGACCGCGAAACGATGTTCCACACCCCTGGCCCCAAGGGCACCGCCTCCTATTCCCAATACCTACGGGCGGGCGAAACGTTCATTTCGGCCGATGACCGCGTGTCGATCACGTTGCAATCGGTCACCACCACGGCCGCCACCTTGTCGGTCACCGTGGCGCAGCCAGAACCGGTTTCGTTGTCTCAGCCGGTGGTGTCTGGTGAGGCGGTGGTTGGTGGGACGTTGTCGGTTTCGGCTGTGGTGTCGCCGGTGGGGGCGGGGGTGTTGTCGTAT
>JAISTN010000309.1 GCA_031272565.1 Bifidobacteriaceae bacterium | reverse complement strand
GGCGCGCTGGCCGACTTGACCGGCATTGGCGTGGCGGACAGCGGCCAGAACCTGTATGTCAGCGACGCCTTACACAAGGCCGTGGTCAAGGTGTATGAAGACGGTACAGAGGCGGCCGCCGTTACCGCCGTGGTGATGGTGGAATCTGCCGCCATCCCGGACGACAATTTGATCGACATAACGTTTGACTGCCCGTTCGTCTACGCCATCGTGGATACGGAAGCGGGCGTGCCACTGTTCCTGGGTGTGGTCAACGACCCAACGGCCATCTCGTAAGGACCGGGGCGGCGCCCCGCATAAGCCTCGTGTAACCCTTTGTCCCAGGGGAGGAGAGAACCCATGAGAGCCCATCAGAGCACTCGCCGCGTGCTGGCGGGATTGCTGACACTTGGCCTGGCCGGCGCGCTGGCAGCCTGTGCTGGCGGGCAGGTGACGCCCGGCGGCGAGCCCACGCCCAGCCCCTCACCCAGCCCCAGCCCCGACCCGGCTCCCAACCCGGGCCGAGACGACCATGCCCCGTTGTTTGGCACCCAGCAGGCCCAGGCCGTAACCCAGTTTGGCGCGCGCCTGACGCCTCTGGTGCTGGCGGACCAGACGGCTGGGACCAACCCAGCCTGGTCGCCTTGGTCGGCCTACCTGGCACTGGCCATGGTGCACAGTGGCGCCCGGGGCGCCACGGCTGAACAACTGGGCGGGCTGCTGGGCGGGGACTTGGCGCAGGTCGATGACGTGGCTGGTGCCTTGTTCAGTGCGGTGGAATGGTGCAGCCAGTCGGCTGGTGAGCCCGACCTGGAATTGGCGGCCGGCCTGTGGGCGGACGACCAGTTGATGCTGGACCAGGCCTACATCGATCAGATGGCTGCCCACTACCGCGCCGGCCTGGTCAACCTGGACCTGCAGGCCCCGGGCGCGGCCGGCCAGATCAACGACTGGATCGCGGATCGCACCAACGGCCTGATCGGTGGCCTGTTGAAGGAGATCCCCGAGCAGGCCCGGATTTACGGCGCCACCGCCATCTATTTCAAGGGCGAGTGGGTGTGGGAGTTCGATGACGACTTGACGCGGCCGCGTGACTTCACGCTGGCTTCCGGCGAAGTGGTGCAGGCCGAATCGATGTGGATGGACGACGCCGAAATCGCCACCATCGCGTTGGATGACGGCAGTTACGGCGCCGTCCTGCCCTACAAGGGTGGTCGCTTCGTCATGGTGGCCATGGTGCCGGCCGGCGGCGTGGAGTCGGTCGCGTGGGACGATCAAACCATACGGGACTGGATCGCGGCCTCGGACCATGTGGGCGGCGCTAGTGTCAGCCTGCCCAAGTGGGACATCGAGGCCACGTTGGACCTGGCCCTGCCCCTGCAGGCCTTGGGCGTGACGGACGTCTTCAACCCGAACCTGTCAGACCTCAGCGGCATTGGGCAGTCGACCGAACCGGATGAACCGAATTTGGCGTTGAGCCGGGTGCTGCACGCCACCACCGTCAAGGTTGATGAGAAAGGCACCACGGCCGCCGCCGTCACCGTCTGGAAGGGTGAAGGTGCGGGTGCCCCGGCTCCCAATCTGGTGTTGTTTGACCGGCCGTTTGTCTACGCCATTGTCGAAACGGACACTTGGACGCCGCTGTTTGTCGGCGCCATGAACGATCCGACTGCCATCCGGTGAGGATTGGGGCGGCGCCCCGCATAGGCACCGTGTAACCCTATGTCCCAGGTGAGGAGACAACCCATGAGAACCAACCAGACCCCCCGTTCCACCGGCTTCGCCCGTAAGGCCCGGCCCAGTCGGATCGTCGCCGGGCTGTTGGCTGCCGGTTTGGCCGCCGGGCTGGCGGCGTGCGGCGGTAGCCAGGCGGGCGGCCAGATCATCACGTCGCCGCCCCCCAGCCGCGAGCCGGTCAAGGTGGAGGTGACCGTGCCGGCTGGGGTTAACCCGATCGCTTGGATGGGGGAGCGGGCCTTCCCGCTGGTGGCGGCTGGGGACGCCAACAACCCCAACCCGGTCTATTCGCCCCTGTCGGTCTACTTGGCTTTCGGCATGGTGGCCGATGGCGCTCGCGGCAACACGGCGGTGCAACTGGCGCAGTTCCTGGGGGCGGACCCGGTGGCGGTCAACGCCGCGGCTCAGGACCTGGTCGATGTCTACGCCGGCTACACCGCCGAAGCGGCGGCCGAAAAGACCGGCCGGGACGTCCCACCGATAGTCCGGCTGGCCAATTCGGCCTGGGCTGACGATGAACTGACTTTGCTGCAGGCCTACATTGATGACCTTGAGACCTACTACCAGGCTGAACTGGTCAACCTGGACTTGCAGGATGTCCCTGCCGCGTTGGAGGCCATCAATGGGTGGGTCGCGGACAAAACGGAGGGTTTGATCGATACGATCCTGGACGACCTGAATTCCAACGCCCGCCTGGTGTTGTTGAACGCCCTCTACTTCAAGGGCCTCTGGTCCGAGGCGTTCGAGACCCACCTGACCCAGCCGGGTGACTTTACGTTGGCCTCGGGCGGGATGGTGCGGGCCGATTTCATGGCCAAGCACGGCGAATGGATCGACTACTTTGACGTGGCGGACGGCACCCGGGGTGTGGTGCTGCCCTACAAGGGTGGCCGGTTTGCCATGGTGGTGGCCCTGCCGGCTGGCGGCCTGGACACGGTTACCTGGGATGGCCGCCAGCTCCGGAGTTGGCTGGACGCGGCCGTAAGTACCCAGGTCAACCTGCGTCTGCCCAAGTGGGAGGCCGAGACGGGCACCATCGACCTGATCCCGGTGCTCCAGGAGTTGGGGGTGACGGACCTGTTTGATGGCGCGCTGGCCGACTTGACCGGCATTGGCGTGGCGGACAGCGGCCAGAACCTGTATGTCAGCGACGCCTTACACAAGGCCGTGGTCAAGGTGTATGAAGACGGTACAGAGGCGGCCGC
>JAISTN010000308.1 GCA_031272565.1 Bifidobacteriaceae bacterium | reverse complement strand
GGCGCGCTGGCCGACTTGACCGGCATTGGCGTGGCGGACAGCGGCCAGAACCTGTATGTCAGCGACGCCTTACACAAGGCCGTGGTCAAGGTGTATGAAGACGGTACAGAGGCGGCCGCTGTTACCGCCGTGGTGATGGTGGATGCCGGCGCCGCCCCGGACGACAACTCGATCGACATAACGTTTGACCGCCCGTTCGTCTACGCCATCGTGGATACGGAAGCGGGCGTGCCACTGTTCCTAGGGACCGTCGGCTGGCCCACGGCCGGCCTCTGACTTCCGCCGCCAAGAAAAACGCCCCGCGGCTGTAACGAACCCCGGCCGGCCGGACACTCCCCCTTTGTGACGGCCTGAACCGGTGGGCCGCCACGAAGGGAGGTGCGCGGCAGGCCCATGACCGTTACGCTCGCCCTTGTGCAGGCTCCCCCCAGGCGGGACGCGACGTTTGATGCGCTGTTCCGGCAGTGTTCCCCCATGCTTTACCGCTTTGTCCGTGCGCGCTTGAACGAGGCCGATGCGGCGGACGTGGTGGCGGAGGTCATGGTGGTGGCCTGGCGCCACCTGGATGACCTGCCGGAGCCGCCCAACGCCTACCTGTTTGGGGTGGCCCGCAAGGTGATGGCGAACTGGCGCCGCTCCCAGACCCGGCGGGACAACCTGGTGGCCAAGCTCAAGCCCACGGCCGTGCCCGCTTATCCGGACCACGCCCAGGGGGTGGCGGAGTCCGAACTGGTGGCCCGGGCCGTCTCGCGCCTGCGGCCGGCCGACCGCGAAGTGGTGGGCCTGCTGGCGGCCGGCTTGTCGGACGCGGCCACGCTGGCGGGTGTGCTGGGTTGCACGGAGAACGCCGCCCGGGTGCGGGTTCACCGGGCCAGGACCCGCTTGGCTCAGGCCTTGGCCCAGGAGGACGCGGCGGTTGAAGCACCAGGCAAACCGCTGGGTGAAGCACCGGGTAAGGAACCAGGCAAAGCGAAGGAGGCACGGCCATGACCATGGATCCGGTCGAACGGCTGAAGCAGGCTCAGGGCGACCTGGCCGGCCCGGTGCCGCTGGAACGCATCTACGCGACGATGGCGCTGCGCCTGTTCGCGGAGGGTTCCGGGGGGCCCGGGGCGGCCCGCCGCCAGCGGCGGCGGGTCGGCTGGGCCGTGGCCGGTGGGGTCTTGGCCGCGGGGGCGGCCGCCACCGCCCTGGCGGTGGCCTTGCCGCACTGGCTGCCCCTGACGCTGGATCCGGCGGTGCCGTCCGCGACGTCATCGGCCGCCCTGACCGCCATCACCTGCTTGGGGACCGAACCGGCCCCGGCCTTCGAGGGCCTGATCATCCAGGTGACCAACGACCCGGCGGTCCGCCCGGACAGCCTGTGGGCCGGGTCGACCGATGGCTGCTACGAGCTGAGCACCACGCCCAGCCAGAGCGTGGCTGTGGCGCCCGGCACGGCCGGCCAGGTGTCGCTCACCACCGTGCTGGGGGACGCAGACCGGGTGGTGGACCAGTCGGTGCCGGCCAGCGCCGTGACTTCAGTTTGGCCGCAGCCTGGCCGGGTCAGCTTCTTGGCCCAGTTGGCCGAGTTCACCGCCGTAGCCCAGGCCGGCGTCAGCCGGGACGGCTACACCTTTGAGGGGGACGATGGCGGCCGGTGGCTGGCGACGGCACCGGCCCCGGCCGAAGGGGTTGGCCTGACCAAGGTTTGGGTTGACCCGGACAGTGGTCTGCCGGTGGCGTTGGAATGGGGCGCCAGCCCCGACCTGGCTGGGGCGGAGGGCTTCTATGCCGGGCCGGACACGGTCGAGTGGTTCGAAGACACCGAGGCCAACCGGGCCGCCTACTTGCTCCCGGACCGGCCAAACTGAGCCCGGATCCATCGATTCTCGGCTACTGAGCAGCCCCATCTGGGCCCGCTGGCGGCGTTGGCGGCGCTCAGCAGGCCTCCAGCCTGCCATCGCGTCGCCATCTTGCCACCACACCCACCTGGCGCTTCACTTCGCCGATAATCGGTGGATCAGGGCTGATCTACCAGGTGGCGGAGGCCAGGGTCTCGACGGCGGTGTTGTGAGCAATGCCCAGCGGGGCGGGCGCCCAGCCGCCATCGGCCCGGGTGGCGCCGAATGACCAGGAAGCCCCGCCATTGCTGGCCGTGTAGATGACCGATGAGTAGTTGCCGGCTTGGTCGGCCACCGCCAGGTAGAGGGCGTTGGCGTAATAGCCGGAGGCGTCCGGCCCTTGGCGCACCACTGCGACCGGCCCCAGGTAGGCCCCGGCGGTGTAGGCCGTGCGGCCTTCAAGGTTGCGTACCAGGCTGGGGGTGAGGCCGTTCAGGCACTTGTTGTCCGCCCACTGGTCGTCGCTGCAGGCCAGGGCGGCCGGGTTGACGGTGTCGACGGGGTAGTAGCGCAGCACCAGGATGACCGAGCCGGTGGGTGAACCGACAAAGACCCGGCAAACCAGGGGGCCGCCATCGGCCGTCTCATCGCCTTGACCGGCGCCGTCCGGGGGCTCCGGGCTGTCGTCAGTCGCCTCGGCCGCGGCTGGCTCGCAGACCGGGCCTTCGCCAGTCACGGTGGCCGTGGCCTGGTCGACCCCGCTGCCCAGGGTCCAATCCGGCTGGTACTTGAAGCTGACCGGGAAGCGGGGGTCGTCAAAGGTCAGCCAATTGGAGGTGTCCTCATCGGTGGTGGGCAGGTAGTCCGGCCCTTCGGTGGCGCCATCGGCGGCCTGACCGGTGCTCCCGGCGGCCTTGACCGAAGCCATGATGGCGGCCACGGTGGCGGTGTGCTCGGGGGATGTGGCCGAACCTTCCACCCGTAGGGCGTCGGGCTCGGTCAGGTCGCCCAGCCTCAGGTCCAGTGCCAGGTCGCAGGCCCAGCGGGAGAAGGCCGTTCCTTCGGTGACGACGGCCTGGCCGGGGTACAGGTCCGGTCCGTGGTAGGAGGCCGGCACCGGGCCGGGTAGCAGGTATAGCTGGGTGGCCGTGTCGGTGCTGTCGGCCTGGGCGGCCTGTGCCGACCAGAGGGCGACCGGGCGGGCATCGGCCGTGGTCAAGGCCGGCACCAAACCCACCAGGCTGGGCAGCAGATCGACGGCGGCGTCGGGGTCGCAGTCTGTGCCGGCCCGGTGCTCAAAGGTGACGGTGGCGCTGCCTTGCCCGGAGGCCGGCGCTGTCACCTGGGCGGCCAGGTAGCTGCCCAAGTCCTCCGAGGGGCTGCCCTGGGACGGCCGCAAGGTCCAGTCTGGCGGGTAGGCGAAGGTCAGGTTCAGGTTCGGGATGGTGTAGGTGAGCCAGTCTTGGGTGTCGTTGGCGACTTGGTCAGCGGCGGCCGGCCCGGTGCCCGATGTCGCTCCCAACTCCAGGGCAGCCAGGTCGGCTGCCGCTGTGGCTGACTCACCGGAGCCGGCTGGCCCGTCGGAGCAGGCCGCCAGGCTCCAAGCTGCCACCAGGCCGGCGGCGGCGATGGCGGCCAATGGCTGGCGGTGCGGGCGCCTGGGCAAGGTGATCCTCCTGGCTGGAAGCGGCCGTGACAAGGGGAATCTGTCCGGCAACGTCCCCCACGTTACAGGCCCTGCGGCCGCCGCTGGGTGTTGTCGCTGGTTGGCGAGCGTCCGGCCGGGGCCAAGACACTGGGGGCGGGTGTAAGGATTGGCGGCTCGACAGGCATAGGCTCTGCGACAGGCCCGGATTGTGGGCCGCGGCCGGAATGGGCAAGGGAGAGAGACATGAAGCGCCAACTAGCGAGTTTGTTGACGGCTGCCTTGATGGTGGGGGCAGTGGCGGCCTGCGGCGGTGGCAGCGGCGCCGGGACTGACCAGGCCGGATCGGCAACGGTAACCACCGAGCCGGCCCCGGCCCCCAGTTTGACCTCCACTCCCCTGGACGTGCCATTGCTGGACGGGGTTGACCCGGTGGCGTGGCTGGGCGAGCGGCTGTTCCCGCTGATGGCGGAGGCGGAAACGGACGCCGTCAACCCGGTCTATTCGCCGCTGTCGATCTACCTGGCGTTCGCCTTGTTGTCCGATGGCGCCCGGGGCGAAACGGCCGCCCAACTGGCCCAGGCGTTGGGCGGTGATGCGGCCAGCGCCAAGGAGTTGGCCAACGCGATCATGACCGACTACGCCAAGTACGCCGCCGGCCAGGAGGCCGGCGAAGGCTGCCAGGTCACACTGGAGGGCTCGGATGGTGCCGGCGAAGCCGTCGATCCCTGGTCGGCGGAGTGCACGGTGACCCAGGACCCGCCGGTGCTCAACCTGGCCAACTCACTGTGGGCGGATGAAGCCATCACCCTGGACCAGGCCTTCTTGGCGGACGCCACCGACGCCTACCGGGCGGAGGTCAATAACCTGGACTTGCAGGGCGATCAGGCCGTGCCGGAGATCAACGCCTGGGTGACGGACAAAACCAACGGCTTAATCGACCAGGCCGTGACCCAGGACGACTTCAACGCGTCGACCCGGTTGGTGCTGGTGAATGCGCTCTACTTCAACTCGGCCTGGTTCCAGCCCTTCTGGGCGGATCAAACCACTGAATCCCCCTTCACGCTGGCTTCCGGCGAAGTCATCCAGGTGCCCACCATGCACCGTGACGACAGGGGACCGGTCAGGTACATCCAGCAGGACGATGGCACGGTAGGGGCCCTGCTGCCCTACACCGGCGGCGGCGGAGACATCATCGGCCGGTTTGGCCTGCTGCTGGTGCTGCCGGCCGGCGGCGTTGACTCCGTGACCTGGGACGGGACGCAGGTCAAGGGCTGGCTGGGCGCGATGCAGGAAGGTGACTACATTGTCAACCTGGACCTGCCCAAGTGGCAGGCGGACAGCGGCCAGGCCGATCTGATACCAGTCTTCCAAGCCCTGGGCGTGACCGATCTGTTCGACAAGAATACGGCCAACTTGACCGGTGTGGGCCAAGCCGATGGGCGCCTGTGGTGCAGCCGCGCCGCCCACCAGGCCGTGATCACGGTTGACGAGGAAGGCACCGAGGCCGCCGCGGTCACGTTGTTGATAGAGGAAATTGTTTCAATGCCTCAGGTGTTTACGGTGACGCTGGACCGCCCCTTTGTCTACGCCATCGTTGACACTGAGACCGAGCGGCCGTTGTTCATCGGCGTGGTCAACGACCCTAGGTCATAGCTCTGCCGGCGGTGCCGGGCAGTATCATTGGTTGGCCGCACGTGTCCGGCGGCGACCCCCAATGATGGAATCGAGCTTGCTTCATGCCTGAGCGCGCCCAGTTCGCAGAGCGCCGCCACGATTTGCGCAACGTGGCCATTGTGGCCCACGTTGACCACGGCAAGACCACCTTGGTGGACGCCATGTTGTGGCAGACCGGTGCCTTTGGCTCGCACGACCACGTGGCGGAACGGGCGCTCGATTCAGGTGACCTGGAACGCGAAAAGGGCATCACCATCCTGGCCAAGAACACCTCGGTCCATTACAAGGGCCAGGCGGCGGTGGCTGCCGGCGCGCCGGACGGCATCACCATCAACGTGGTGGACACGCCTGGCCACGCCGATTTTGGCGGTGAGGTGGAACGCGGCCTCAGCATGGTGGACGGCGTGGTGCTGCTGGTGGACGCCTCTGAGGGCCCACTGCCCCAGACCCGCTTTGTGCTGCGCAAGGCCCTGGCGGCCGAACTGCCTGTCATCCTGGTGGTCAACAAGGTGGACCGGTCTGACGCCCGCATCGCGGAGGTGGTGCGGGAAACCACCGACCTGCTGTTGTCGCTGGCCAGCGACCTGGTGGAGGACAACCCGGATCTGGACCTGGACCACATTCTGGACTTCCCGGTGGTGTACGCGGCGGCCAAGGCCGGCCGGGCTTCGTTGACGGCCCCGGCCGATGGCGCGTTGCCGCAGGCGGACAACCTGGAGGTGTTGTTCCGCACCATCGTGGAGACCATCCCGGCACCGGCCTATGAGCCGGGCGCGCCCTTGCAGGCCCATGTCACCAACCTGGACGCTTCACCGTTCCTGGGCCGGCTGGCCCTGCTGCGGCTCTACAACGGCAGCCTGGCCAAGGGTCAAACGGTGGCCTGGTCGCGCCAGGACGGTTCGCTGCAGAACGTCAAGATCACCGAACTGCTCGCCACGGAAGCGCTGGACCGGGTGCCTACCGCCCAGGCCCAAGCTGGTGACATTGTGGCCGTGGCCGGCATCGGCGACATCATGATTGGCGACACGCTGACCGACCCGGACGACCCGCGTCCCTTGCCGCCCATCGCGGTGGACGACCCGGCCATTTCGATGACGGTGGGGATCAACACCTCGCCACTGGCCGGCAAGGTCAAGGGGCACAAGCTGACGGCCCGGCAGGTCAAGGACCGCCTGGAGCGCGAACTGGTGGGCAACGTCTCGATCCGCGTGTTGCCCACCGACCGGCCGGACATGTGGGAGGTGCAGGGCCGCGGTGAACTGGCCCTGGCGGTCCTGGTGGAACAGATGCGCCGGGAGGGCTTCGAGTTGACAGTGGGCAAGCCCCAGGTGGTGACCAAGACCATCGACGGCGTGCTCCACGAGCCACTGGAACGCCTGACGGTGGACGCGCCGGAGGAGTACCTGGGCACGGTGACGCAGTTGTTGGCCGCCCGCAAGGGCCGCATGGCCACCATGTCGAACCACGGTTCAGGCTGGGTGCGGATGGAGTTCCTGGTGCCGGCCCGGGGGCTGATCTCCTTCCGGACCCAGTTCTTGACCGAGACCCGCGGCACCGGCATTGCCAACTCGATTGCGGAGGGCTACGAACCTTGGGCCGGGCCCATCGAACTGCGCACCACCGGGTCGATGGTGGCGGACCGGGCCGGGGTGGCCACGCCCTACGCCATCATGGCGTTGCAGGAGCGGGGCTCGTTCTTCATTGGCCCCACCGAAGAGGTCTACGAGGGCATGGTGGTGGGTGAAAACCCCCGCAACGAGGACATGGATGTCAACATCACGCGGGAAAAGAAGCTGACCAACATGCGGTCTTCCACTGGCGAGGAACTGGAGCGCCTGACACCGCCCCGCCGCCTGACCCTGGAAGAATCGTTGGAGTTTGCGGCTCAGGACGAATGTGTCGAGGTAACGCCCGGTGTTGTCCGGATCCGTAAGGTGGAGCTTTCGGCCGAGCAGCGGGCCAAGGCCAGAGGCCGGGCCAAGCGGCTGCAGGAATAGCGGAGGGACTGAGACTTGGCGAGCCAGGCGGGTCAACACTCGGAGACGACGCAGGCCGTGGTGGGCGGCGTGGTCTCGGGGCTGGTGGGCGCGCTGCTGGCGGGGCTGGGCACGGTGTGGCATCACGCCCTGGTCCAGGTTGGTTCGCTGGGCCGCTGGCCGGTGGGTTTGGTGTTGGCCAGCTTGGTGGTGGCGGGTTGGTCCACCTGCGCCCGCGCGTGGCGGGGTTACGTCGGCCTGTTGGGGGCGGTGGCTGGTGTCTTCTTGGTCACACAGGCGTTGGCGCAGTTGGGCCCGGGGGGTGACGTGGTGATCCAGGGTGACAAGTGGGGCTACGCCTGGCTAATCCTGGCGCCGGTGGCGGCTTTGGTGCCGGCTTTCATACGGCGGAAGCAGTCTTCTCAAAGCAAGACAACGTAGAATCAACTTTGGTTTGCCCTGAGTCCAGAAGGAGCCGGCCTTGTCAAACGACCAAGAGCCCAATGGCGTGGCCCCGCAAGGGGACACCGTTGGCGCGCGCCCAGCGCTGCCCACTTGGGAAAAGGTGGCGGCGCGCCTGCGGGGCGAGGAGCCGGCGGCCGAGCCGGCGGCGGAGGCTGAGCCGGTAGTGGTGGAGGCTGGGCCTGATGCTGCCGCGGCGGAGCCCGAGCCTGCTGCTGGGCCGAGCGAGGCGGATGACCCGGCCGCCACGGTGGTGTTTCAGCC
>JAISTN010000271.1 GCA_031272565.1 Bifidobacteriaceae bacterium | reverse complement strand
CCACCGCCGCCCGCACGGCCGCTACCAGGGCGTCAGCCTGCGCCAGGGGCGCGGCCACCAGGATCCGGCCATCTTGTGGACCCAGCACCCGCGTCCCGGTCGGTTGGCGCAGGCGCGCCAGCAAGTCCGCCGCGCCTTCACCGGTCAAGGCCACAAACTTGGCCGCCGGCGGCAGGCCCAGCGTGGCCCGCTCGGCCAGTTCGGCCGCCGCGAAGCCCACCGGGTCCCACCGGGCCAAGGCCCCCCCGGCCGGCGTGCCGGCCGCGCCCACCGCCACCACCTTGCCCCCGGCCGGGCCCGGGCGCACCAGCGCAGCCGCACGCAACCAGTGGCGCAGCGCGCCCGGCCCGGCGTCGAGGCCGGGCCGGGCGGTCAGCACCGAACCGTCCAGCAGAACCGCGGCGGCGTAGCCGCCGCGGGCCACCGGTTCCGCCCCGGGTGTCGCCACCACCAGCGCCGGTTTGTCGCCAACCTGCGCAATCACCCCGCGGGGGGCGTCCGCCGCGGAATGGCGCACCACCTGGCCCGGAAAGGCCCGGCCCAACTCTTGGGCCGTCCGGCCAGCCCCTACCGCCACCGACCGCAACTGGCGGCCATCACAACTGGGACACTTGAAGTCCACCTCACGCCGCCCGCACCAACGGCAGACCGGGTTGGAGCGGCCCTCAACCAGCCCCAGCGGGCCGTGGCACAACGCACACTTGGCAGCCTCCCGGCAAGTGGCGCAGGCCAGGCCCGGCACATAGCCCGCCCGCGGCACCTGAATCAAGACTGGTCCGGCCTTCAGCCCCTCGCGGATGGCCCGGTACGCCACCTCCGGCAGGCGGGAGGCCCCCACCGCCCCCTCGCGGTCCAGGTCGGCCTGATCCGGCACCACTAGGAGCGGCGCGGCCGCCCGCCGCGCCGCCCGGTTGGCCGGCAGACCAACCAACCAACCCGATTCCACCAGGGCTTGAGCCTCGACCGTCCGCCAGGGCGCCGCCAACAGCAGCCCGCAGCCCTCCAGGCCGGCCCGCAGCGCCAGCACGGCCCGGGCGCCCGGGTAGGGTGCGTGCCGTTCCTCCAACGCCGGGTCGCCATCACCCAACAGCACCAGCAAGCCCGGCCGCTCCAGGGGCGCGTAGCTAGCTGCCCGGGTGCCCACCACCGCCACCGCCTCACCGCGCAGGCCGGCCGCGAAGGCCTCCACCCGCGCCGCCGGGCCGTCCTCCGCCACCAACCGCACCACCGGCCCAATCCCGCCCAGCACGGCCACCACCCGCTCTACGTCCCGCAGCGTGGGGCACACCACCAGCGCCTGGCGCCCCGACCGGGCACAGGCCGCCACGGCCGCCCCCACCGCGTCCAAGGCCCCATCGCGTCCAGAAGCAGCCCAGGGCAAAGTCGCCACCGCCGCCCGGGGCGACCGGCCGGCCGCCAGGTGCCGCACAAAGGCCACGCCACCGGCGTAGGGTGCCCAGGCGGCCTCCTCGGCCGCCGTGGCCGGCGCCCCCAGCGCCTCACCGAAGACCGCCGCCACCGGCCGGGCCATGACCGCCTTCTCGGTCGCCACATGCGCGGCCGGTATGGCCAGGCGCAACACATCCGCCCGCGAACCGGCAAACTTGGCCGCTACCAGGCCCACCAGGGCCCACAGGCTGGGTGGCAACACCGGCAGCGGGCTAACCACCCGCAGCAGCGGGCTGAGCCGCCCAGGGTGGTCCGAACTCGCCTTGCGTTCCACAATGAAGCCCCGCAACCGCCGGCCACCAAAGTTGACCCCCACCCGGACGCCCACTTGGGCTTGGGCCGCCAGCGCCGCCGGCACCGCGTAGTCAAACAGCCGGTCCATGTGTGGCGTCGCTAGGTCCAGGGCCACGGCGGCCACCGGATCAACCGCCGCCAACTCAACCGGCGCCTTGGGCGGCCGAGTCCGCCGGCGCGGCGTCAACCCAGGCAGCACACCCTGCTCGCCACCGGGCACGGGTGCCCCCGCACCTGCGCCCGCCGCGCTGCCCGCGCCTTTGACTCCGCTCACCCCACCATTGTGGCCCGCAGCGCTGACAAACTACGAGGTGCCGGCTTCTCAGGCGCCGGCGGCGGTGCGCAGCGCCGCCGCCCGGGAGGTGTCTTCCCAGGCAAAGCCCGGGCGGCCAAAGTGCCCAAAGGCGGCCGTCGGCTGGTAGATCGGCCGCTTCAGGTCCAAGGCGGCCACAATCGCCGCCGGGCGCAGGTCAAAGACCTCGCTGGCGGCCTTCTCCAGCCAGGCATCCTCAACCACACCCGTACCAAAGGTCTCCACCGTCAACGAAACCGGCCGGGCCCGCCCAATGGCGTACGCGACCTGCACTTCGCAGCGCCGCGCCAAGCCAGCCGCCACCACCGTCTTAGCGACCCAGCGGGCGGCGTAGCAGGCCGAGCGGTCCACCTTGGACGGGTCCTTGCCACTGAACGCCCCCCCGCCGTGGCGGGCCATCCCGCCGTAGGTGTCGACAATGATCTTGCGTCCGGTCAGGCCCGTGTCGGCGTACGGCCCGCCGTGCACAAACGAGCCGGACGGGTTGACCAGCACCTGCCCCGGCGCGTCTAGCTCCAGGTCCGCCAGAACCGGCGCAATGACGTACTCCCGG
>JAISTN010000266.1 GCA_031272565.1 Bifidobacteriaceae bacterium | reverse complement strand
TCACCGCCGCCGCCCGGGGGGACAGCAGGAAGGCCAGGCGGCCACCGGCCACCGAACAGCCCGCCGCCACCGCGCCGATAATCGCCCCGATGCGCCAGTCCATCAGGTGGTGGCGCAAGTTGGTCACGGTGCCGGTCACGGCAGCGGGAATCATGGCCAACAGCGAGATGCCCTTGGCGGCCAGGTCGGAAAAGCCGAACACCATCATCAAGGCCGGCACAGCCACCACGCCGCCGCCGATGCCGAACAGCCCGGACAGCGTCCCCATCACCAGGCCCAGGGCGATCAGGCCAGCAATCCGGCCCGCCGCCAGACCCTCCGCTTCACCCCGTTCCGGGGTGAAGCAGGCCATCCAGACGGCCACCGCCACGAGCAGCACCACAAAGGCCCAGCGCAGCAGGCCCAACCGCAGGCGGCGCAACAGGAACGATCCCACCAGCGAGCCAGGCACGGCCCCGGCCGCCACCAGGCAGGCCGGGACCAGTTCGACCTCGCCACCAACCGCATAGGTGATGGCGCCAATGGATGCTGTCGGCACAATCGCCAACAGGGACGAGGCGCTGGCCGGCCGTTGGTCCAGCCCGGCGCACAGAATCAGCAGCGGCACAATCAGAAAGCCGCCGCCCACACCGAACAGACCCGACATCACCCCGGCGGCGGCGCCAATCGCCACCAGGCGCACCAAGGGCAGGCTGCTGGCCCTGCCAGAGTCGTTGTCCGCCATGGTTGTCCGCTGGCTCCTTCCGGCCCGCCTCCAGGCCCAGGCCTTTGGGCAGTGTATGGCATGGTGTGGCGTCCGTTCGGCGAGGTCAGCGCTGTCATCCCACAGGAGGGTTGACATCTTGCCCGAATAGTGTAACTTTACACTTTATGGGAAAGAACGATCATTCGACCGAACGCCAAACCTTCATCGCCGCCTGCGACGCCAAGGTCAAGCTGGTCCGTGTCGAAGCCGGCCTGACCCAGGACGCCATGGCCCACGCCCTCGGCCTGTCGAAGAAGACCCTGGTCGACATCGAGAAGGGCCGGCGCACTCTTGGCTGGACCGGTTCGGTTGCCCTGTGCCTAGTCTTTGGTGACTCGGAAGTGATTGCCGGCACCTTTGGCGGTACCCCGGTCGACCTCATCCAAACCGCCGCTTTTGCCGGCCAACCCGTTCACCGGCGGCGCGTCACCGGTTCACCGACCTGGTGGACCGCAGTGATGGAAAACGACCGCTACATCCTGCAGCAGAACGTCATCTCGCAGCACTACCGCATCATCACCCACGACAAGACTCGCATCGCCAGCGCCTTCGACCTGGACGAACTGCTCCCCATCTTCAACCATCCCCTTACAGAAGGGCAGTGACATGTCTGGCATAATCACCCTGCTGAGCCTCATCACCTTGGCGCTACTGATCGGGGCGCTCGCCCGGCTCGGCTCTCTCGAGGCCAGCGTGGCGGACCTCACCGCCCGCATCATCAGCCTGCAACCAGCCCCCAGCCGGGCGCGGCCCGTCCCGGCACCGGCACCGGTGGCACAGCCGGCCGCTCCACCCGGCCCCACCGTCCAGACCGCGCTGGCCGTGGCGACGGCACCGGCCCCACCGGCGGTCAGGCCACATGCCGTGCCCGATGCCGCCCGCCCACCGGACGGCATCGGCGGCCTGCGGGAAGCTGACTTGACCGAGATCCTGGCGGTTGCCCCGCCACCCCCCGCAGAACCGGCCATGGCCGAACTTGAACCGGTGGCCACGCAGCCAAGCCCGGGCCCGTTGGCCACCGAACCCGAGGCGGTGGCCACCCCAACGGTTGTTGCCACCCCCGAGGCCCAGACCCCGCCACCCAATTTGCCGCCAACCGAACCGCCAGCCAGCCCGGACCGCCAGCCCAAAGCCTCCCGGCACTCTTGGGAAAACCTGTTTGGCCGCAACATTCTGGGCATTGTCGCTTCGGTGCTGGTCTTCCTGGGCCTGATCTTCCTGGGCGTGCTGGTGGTGCCCCACCTGTCCCAAGCCGCCAAGATCACCTTGATGTTCCTGCTTAGCGCCCTGCTGACCGGGGCCGGCTGCCTACTGGACCGGCGCTACGCCAACTACTTCACCCACGCCCTGCTGGGGACCGGCTTGGGGGCCTTCTTCATCTCCATCCAGGTGTCCCACCTGTACTTCCACGCCTTGGGGGACATGGCTGCGTTCAGCCTGCTGACCGTATGGACGGCCATGGCTCTGCTGGCGGCCCGCCAAGCCCACTCGCTGCTGATCGGCATCCTGGCGCACTGCGGCATGCTGGCCTCGGTGGTGATTGGGTATCTGACCGGTCTGGACGGCAGCCGGCTGGTGCTGCTGCTGGTGTACCAGCTTGTTTCCACGGGCATCATCGTTGTGGGCAACATCCTGTGCTGCAAAGTGATGTACCGCTTTGGCCTCTACGCCACGCTGGCGCTGATGGGCTTTTCCAGCATCGTGATGTGGGACCGGTTCAACACCCTCCAACCTGGCTTCGGTGCCGGCCTGCCGGACGGCTTGGTGGCCACCACCTTCCTGGCCCAGTTCGCTGGCGGCACCTTCCTGGCCTACCTGCTGTTCGTTTCGATCATCCGGCTGAAGGACAGCGACACGCAGATCGGCGCCCAGATCGCCAACCTGGGACTGTGGGGCATCCTGGTGGTCCTTGACTGTTACTGGGTGGTGGTCAAGCTGGTGTTGATCAGCCAAAACCAGCAACAGTACCTGCCCCAACCCCGCTACTACCCGGCCGTGCTGGTTGGCGTGGCCGTCACCCTGGCCGTGCTGCTGGGACTGGCCGTGGCCATGATGGCGGTGCGCCGCAAGGTCAGTTTCCCGGCGGCACTGGAGTCCGTCACCGTGTTCTGCCTGATCATGGGGGCCGTGTTCCTGCTGCTGGAACACGTCATTGCCGCCACCGAGTTCGACCAGGCCAGCCCGCACCTGACCTGGTTGATTGTGCTGGCCGTGTTCGCCTTGAGCACCGGCCGTTGGGCAGACAACCAGGTGGTCGCCGGGACCGGCCGGGTCCTGCTCTTGCTGGATGCGCTCTTCATGCTGCTGCCAGGGCTGGGTTATTCCGAACTGACCCACCACTGGACCGTTTTCGCCTCCCTGGCCTATCTGGCCGGGTTGTTGGTCCTGGTCACCTGGGCCTGGCGGGACCTGCCCACCGCCTTGACCGAACCGAACAGGGACATGTTCCGGTTTGGCCGCTTCTTGGCCTTCGAAGCCTCGCTGGCGGACATCTTGTGCCTGGCGCCCCTGAACTACGGCGCCGCCCTGTTCGCCTTGATCACCGTGCTGGCCCTGTGGGGGCTGCATTGCGCCAAGCAGGACCACCCACTGGTGGTCTACCGGCTGTGCGAGTTCGTGGCGGCCCTGAGCCTGGCCGTAGTCTTGGGCCTGCGCTTGGGTACAGGGACCTCGGCGGTGCTGCTGATCGTGGCTGGGTTCGCCTGCCTGGCGCTGCTGGCCGAACGTGTCCGGCTGTGCGCCGCCGCCAACGCGCTGGCCCTGCGGGGCGGCACCCCGGACGCATTCCCGCCTCAAGTCGAATACGGCACCGCCCTGGCGGTCAACAGCCTGATCTTGGGGCTCGCAGCCGCCCTGTTCGACTGGTTCGGCCCCGCTTATCCCTTCAGCCTGGTCTGCCTGGGGGCTGCCCTGCTGATCATTGCCGCCGGCTTCTGGTCCCGCACCCAGCCCCTGCGTCTGTATGGCCTGGTGGTGACCATCGCCTGCGTCTTGAAGCTGGTCACCTATGACCTGGCTGACAGGGACACCGCCATGCGGGTCATCGCCTTCATCGGCGGCGGGCTGATCTGTTTCGGCATCTCCGCGTTGTACAACTTTGCGGTCAAGCAGTTTCAGCGCCCAGCGGCGTCTGCGGTCCCGGCCACGCCCGCAGCGCCAGCGCTGCCGGCTGGCTCTTCAGCCACCCCCGGCCAGGCTGGTCCTAGCGTAGCTGCGCAGCCAGCCAGGTAACGTAGTTTCCGTCCTACTAGATAAGGGCCGGGCCCCCTGGGGCCCGGCCCTTATCGTCTCTGCTGTTGTGTTCTAGGCGAAGGTGCGGCGGAACTTCAGATCCGGCAGCTTCTCCGAGGTGACGTAGCCCGGCTCGGCCGCGATCACGTCCGGCAGGCGGTTGACCGCGCAGGCGCAGGTCATTTCGACCGTGGCGGGCCGTTCCATGACGAACCGCATATCCGGTTCGCCTTCGATGCGCCATTCGTTGACGTCGAACTCACCGGGCGCAAACACGGCGCCAATGCATTCTGTGACAACCGTCACGCCTTCTTCGGTTTCCGATGTCACCACGGTCAGCAAACCGGTGGCATCGCCCGCCGGAATAACCCGGCCCAGCGTCTTGGAGAACAGATCCTCCGTGTGGGTGGTGGCTTTGGCGGTTTGTGTCATCTTGGTCACATGTAGACCAAGCGCGGAGGCGACCCAGCCATTGACCGGCCACATGTAGCCAGGTAGGAATTCGCCAGCGGCGATCAGCCGCTCCATTTCCTCTTGGCTGATGTTGTTGACGTCCAGGATTTCCTTCTGGAACTGCTCCATGGTCAGGCCGGCGCCGTGCATGGCGGCGGTCTCCAGGCCGTAGTCTTCCAGGTCGTAGCTGCTGATGCCGTGGACCTTCTTGAAGGAGGCGGCGGTGGCGGCCAGAGCCGTCACCATGGAACCCCAGGACACGTCCTGGTAGCCGCTGCCGGTGAAGGTGACGCCGTTGGCCTTGGCCAGTTCGTCGATCTTCTTGGAGACGCCGGGATTGGAATCCCAAGCGTAGAACAGCTCCTCGCAAATCGAGACGCCGTTGACATGATTGGCGGCCAGCACTTCCAGCACCGGATAGATGGAGGCGACCAGTGATTTGGTGGTGATGATGGCGATATCCGGCTGGACACGCTTCAGCGAGGCGTCGAGTTCCGACACGGGCTCGACAATGACGCCCAGGGGATCGCCGCCGATGATTTCTGAGACGTCTTTCCCGATGACACTCTCGACCACATCGTAGGCGCCGACCAGTTCACCTTGCCTTTCGAGTACGTAGCGCATGGTGTAGGCGGACATTTTGCCGCAGCCGACTTGCACGACCTTCATAGTTTCAACCCTTCTCATGAGTTCCGTAGATGACTACCACGCGGCGGCGTCGTTGCGGGCCGGCGCGGTCCGTATAGGTTATCACGGCGGCCCGGCGGCCCCAGGGGCCGCCGGTCTCACTGGGCCTCGACAGCTCGGTTCTGACCTACCGCGCCGGCCCTGTTGGGCCCGCTGGCGGTGTGACGATGCTCACATCTCACACGTCCAAACCAAGACTTGAGTCTCTATGGCTCAACTTCCGAACCTGAGTGTGGTACACTCAACTTTGCGAGCGGCCTCCCGCTCGCCCCGCGGCCGGCCAGCGGCCCGGGCCAGTCACAAGGAGTGAAACCATGAGCGACCAGTACACCTCTCTCAATCCGTTCCGCGACATGGACCGGCTGTTCAACCAGGTGTCGCGCGCCATTGCGAGCGACTCCCACGTGATGCCGATGGACCTGTACCGCAAGGGCGACGTCTTTGTCGTCAAGATCGACCTACCTGGGGTCACCCCCGGCAGCATCGACATCGACCTGGATGACCGGGCCCTGACGGTGCGCGCCGAACGGGCGGCAGAAGACGTGGACACTTCCCAGGAAAACAACGGCTGGGTCTCCCGTGAGCGCAGCTACGGCACCTACGCCCGGCAGATCGCGCTGGGCCGGGGCCTGGACACCGGCAAGATCGAGGCCGCCTACGCCGACGGCGTCTTGACCCTGACCATCCCGGTGGCGGAAGAAGCCAAGCCGCGCAAGATCGCCGTGGCCACCGCCCCAGGCAGCCAGGTGATCGAACAGCCCTGACGCGCCAGCTCGGGCACCGCTCCCAGCGTTGGCAACCGATGTAGTGGGGCCCCGGCCCCTGGCGGGCGCCGGGGCCCCATGAAGCGCCGCCGGGCCATCCCCTAGTATCGGTCTGTTAGGGTGGCCCGGTCGGAGCGCAAGGAGGCGGTCCCGTTGATCTCACGTCCCTCTCTTCATCTGCCACAACCCAGTCCGTGGCTGGGAGTCAACTATTGGTCCCGCCTGGGCGGGCCGTTCATGTGGCGGACCTACGACGACGCCCTGGTGCGGTCCGAACTGGCCCGGCTGAAAGAGGCTGGCCTCACGGTCACCAGGTCGTTCCTGTTCTGGCCAGATTTCCACCCTGAGCCGGACCGCCTGGACCCGGCCATGCTGGAACGTTTCGGCCGCTTCCTCAAGGCTTGCGAGGACACCGGCTTGCCCACGGTGCCAACCTTCATTGTTGGCCACATGTCAGGCTCGAACTGGGACCCGGCCTGGCGCCAGGGCCGGGACCTGTTCAAGGACGGCTTCATGCTGGGCCAACAGGCCTTCTACATCCGGGAAGTAGTCAAGGCGGCCGGGGATTCGCCGGCCGTGGCGGCCTGGCTGATCTCCAACGAAATGCCCTGGTACACCGGCCCCACGCCGCGTGAATACGCCCGGGCCTGGGGCCTGATCACCACCGCCGCCGTGCGCGCGGGTGGCTCCACCAAGCCGGTTTCCCTAGGCGATGGCGTGTGGAACCAGGAAGTGATCGCCACCGACAACGGCTTCCGGCTCGCCGACGGCCAGGACGTGGTCGATTTCTACGGCCCCCACTCCTACCCCTGGGGCAACGACCAGACACGCCAGATGCTCCGGGCGGCCTTCATCTGCGAGCTGTCCCACCGCGGCAAGCCGGTCATCCTGGAAGAGTTCGGCGTCACCGACACCTTCGTGTCCCGCACCGGGGCCGCCAACTACTACCGCCAAACCCTGCACTCGTCCCTCTTGGCCGGCGCCACCGGCTGGATGGCGTGGAACAACACCGACTTCGACCTAGCCGCGGACGAACCCTATTCCTCGCACCCCTACGAGCTTGGCTTTGGCCTGCTGACCACGGACGGCACGGCCAAGCCGGCGCTGGCCGAGCTGACCACGTTTGGCCAAGTCTTGGCCGCCACCGACTTCCAACACCTCCACCGGGCGGACACCGACGTCGCAGTGCTGTTCCCCGCCCACATCGACCTTGACCTGCCGCTGGCCGATGGCGCCCGCCACCTGCGGGACCGGGAACTGATGGTGGAGATCGCCTTCCAAACCTGGATCACGGCCAAACGGGCCGAATTACGTCCCGCCATCATCCGCGAATCTAGCGGGGCCGACCTATCCCAGGCCCGGTTGATCCTGGCCGGCTCGAACAAGGCCCTCCTGGGCCAGACCTGGCCCCGTTTGCTCAAGGCCGCCGCTGCCGGCAGTCACGTCTACGTCTCATGGTGGGCCGGGGAGAACCCAAACCAACGTGGCGCCTGGTGGCCGGCGCTGGAACCGGTGTTCGGCATCGGGCACGAGTTGCGGTACGGACTCAACGACCTGCCTGGTGAGACGGTGGAACTGACCGTGGTGACCGCCTTTGGCAGCCTGACCCCCGGCGACACCTTTGCCTTCCCGGTGGCCGGCGAAGGCTATGGCCGGTCTTACCTGCCGCTGGGGCCGGCCCCGGCCGGGGTTCAGGTCTTGCTGCAGGACGCGGCCGGCCGCCCGGCCCTGGTACGACGCCCAGTGGGCCAGGGTGCCATCTACCTGGGTGCCTACCCGATCGAGTACTACGCCGCCGTCCAAGCAGACGCCAACAACGACGACTTCACACCCTGGTTCTACGTCGCGCTGGCCGCCGAGGCCGGTCTGCGTCCGGACGTGATCGCCCACAACGATCAGGTCTACTCGGATGTCATGTACCACGAAGACGGCCGGCGCTTCGCCTGGGTGGTCTCGCTGAGCCCCAAACCGTTGAAGGTGGACTTACTGGTGGACGACAGCCCCGGCAGCGGCATCGACGTGGTCACGCGCCAGAAGGTGGGCCCCGCCTTGGCCCTGCCGCCTTTCGGGGTGCAGGTGTTGCAGGTCTAGACCGCCCGGCACCGGTCACACCGCGGCTCGTCCGGACAGCCGACAGTGAACTAACAAGTGTTCTAGGACTGCCACCGGTAGTTCGCCTCTTGGCAACTGGCTGGTCAACTAGGATGACATGGGCCAGTCAACTGACGAATCGGCGGAGACGACATGCAGATCGAAGACATCCGGCGGCACTTCGCCGCCGACAAGTACCTGACGGCCACCGGCGTGGTGATTGAGGACGCCGGTCCGGATTGGTGCCGCTGCCGCCTCCAAGTCACGGCCGAGCACCTGAATGCCGGCGGGGTGGCCCAGGGTGGTGCCATCTACACGCTGGCCGATTCGGCCTTCGCGGTGGCCTGCAACTACGCGCATCTGGCGGACGGCACGGGCCGCCTGACGGTGTCGCAGTCCGCCGCCATCTCATACATCTCACCCGGGCTGGCAGGCAGCACACTGTACGCCGAGGCCCGCCGGGTGGGGCGCGGCAAACGCACCTGCGTCTTCCAGATCGACGTGACGGACCAGGCGGGCAAACCGGTCGCCACCATGACCGGCAATGGCTTCACCATCGACCCCAAATAGCTCCCCGGCGGACCCCAGCTAAGCCCGTCAGATGAAGCCGTTTGCGCAGGCCAACCCCCCAAAGAGCGAGCCCCAAATCACTCCTGCGAGTGAGGCGCCGGGGAGCCTGCGCTGCCTAGTCTGGAAAACATGACAACACCGCCGCTCACCACCCCGGAACCCGAGGCCAACGCCCAGCCCGAACCCGAGGCAGCCGCCCAGCCGGAGCTTGAAACCACCGTCCAGCCCGCATCCGAAGCCGCGGCTCAGCCGGTGCCCGATGCCGCCCAACCGGAACCCGAGGCAGCCCCGGCACCCGGCACCACCGGCTCCGCCTCCGGCACCAACCCCCAACCAGGCGCCAACCTGCTGCCGGAGTTGACCGCGGCGCTGCGAGAGGCCGCCATCGGCAAGACCGACGCCCGCGGCCCGGCGTGGACCCGTTTCCCGGCGGCGGCGCCCAAGGCGGTCCCCAAGACCATGCTCTGGGTGCTGGCCCTGATCCAGGCCTTCGTCTTCAACTGGGTGATGACCCAGGTCACGGCCAGCCACGCCAGCTTTGTGGTTCCCGTCTTGGCCGCTCTGTTCACGCTCCCCCTGGTGGCCATGCAGCGCTCGCTGCTGCTGGCCTGGCGGCTGCTGACCCTGAGTTTCATTGTGCTGGGTCTGATTAGCACCACCCATCCCTGGAACTGGCCGGTGCCCGGCTTGGCGGCCTACCTGCTGGTGGTGTTCCTGGTGGCTGGCCGCCTGCAAGGGCCCGTAGTGGTGGGGGTGACTCTGGTCAGCGCCCTAGCCGTGGCCGTGGCCGGCTGGCGCACCAGCCTGCCCGCCATCATGGCGGTGGTGTCGCTGACCTGCCTGGCCGCGGTGGCCGGCCTGCTGTGGCGCGGCCACGGCCAGACCCGCCTGCACTTGGCGGAGGCCAACACCCGCCTGGCCGCCACCAACGCCGAACTGGACGCGGAGGCCAGCCGCGGTGCCGTCCTGGCTGAGCGCGCCCGCATCGCCCGCGAACTACATGACGTGGTGGCCCACCACATGTCGATGATCGCCATCCAGGCGGAGGCGGCACCGCTGCGCGTCAAAGACCTGCCACCGGAGGCGGCCCAGGCGTTCAACCTGATCCGGGACGCCGCCCGGGAAGCCCTGGCCGAAACCCGCGGCATCGTGGGTCTGCTGCGCGGCCAAGAACCCGGTGAACGCGAACCAGCCCCGGGTCTGGACGCCATCGCCAGCCTGGTGACCGGCGCCCAAGCCACCGGCCTGACCGTCACCCTGGAACAAACCGGCACACCACCGGCCGAGCCGCCGGCGGCGGTGGGCCTGGCCGCCTACCGGATTGTCCAAGAAGCCCTGGCCAACGCGGCCCGCCACGCCCCCGGTTCACCGGTCCACGTCCGCCTGGACTACACCAGCGGCTCCGTGGGCGTGACCGTCACCAACCCGGCTTCACGCTATAGCGTTGTCCGATGACGCCCCCGCGCCCCGCCTTCCCCTACCGCCTAGGCCGCGCCTGGCTCTACTTGTGGCTGCACGTCCTGCTGGCCCTGGCCGGCCTGATCGAGTTGATCTTGTCGTTGCTGACCACGGCGTTGGCGGCCCTGATCTCGGTCGCCTTCTTGGGGCTCCGGCCGGTCTTTGCCTTGGTTGCGGCGACCGCCAACTGGGCGGGACGGCTAGCGGCCTGGGTTCGCTACACCGACCCCCCGGCCACGGCGGGCACCCAGCACCTGAGCGGACTGACCAGCGTCTTGCGGTCTCGCCGTCATTGGCGGGCCCACGCCTGGCTGGGCCTCAACTTCTTGGCCCTGCCCTGCCACCTGATCGCCATCGTCCTGTTCCCCCTGACCCGCTTGTGGGCGGTGGGCTGGGCCCGCCTCACGGGCCGCCTGTTGGGCGGCCCCAAACCCGGCCCGGCCGGCGCCGTCCCAAACCCGGCCGCGCCAGCGGGCACCATTGGTGCTACCGGAGGTGGCCACGGGCTGGTCGGCATGCGAGAAAGGGTGACCGCGTTGGGCGGTACCTTCCAGGCCGGCCCCACCCCCGGCGGCGGCTTCGAAGTCCACGCTATGCTGCCCCTACCGGACCCACCGGTGACAGAGCCGCCCGCCACCAACTCGCCGGTCACCAGACCGCCGGCCGAACCCGCCCCGCCACCTGAGGAGCCCACTCCATGACCCAACCGATCCGGGTAGTGCTGGCCGACGATCAAGCCATGATCCGCGACGGGCTGGCCGTCCTACTGGCTTCCAGCGGCGAAATCGAGGTGGTGGGCCAGGCGGCCGATGGCGCCCAGGCCATTGAGGTGACCGCCGCGACCAACCCTGACGTGGTGGTGATGGACATCCGCATGCCGGGCATGGACGGAATCCAGGCGACCGGCGCCATCGTGCAAGCCCAGGGCGGCCCGGACGGCCCAGACTCCGAGGTGCCGGGGCCGCGCGTGCTGATCTTGACCACCTTTGACCACGACGACTACATCTATGACGCACTGGCCGCGGGCGCCAGCGGTTTCATGCTGAAAGACGCCTCCGCCCGGGACCTGATCGAGGCCGTCAAGATCATCGCCCGGGGCGACGGCCTGCTGGCGCCCTCTGTCACCCGCCGGCTGTTGGCCGATTTCGCGGGGCGGCGGCGGGCCGGCCGGGGCGCCAACCCCAACGCGGCCGCGGCCTTGACCCCCCGGGAACGGGACGTGCTGCGCGAGGTGGCCCGCGGCCTGACCAATCTGGAGATTGCGCAATCCTTGTTCCTGTCGGAGCAGACCGTCAAGACACACGTGGCGCACATCCTGGACAAGTTGGGCCTGCGCGACCGCACCCAGGTGGTGGTGTTCGCCTACGAAAACGACCTAGTGGAACGCTGACCGGCCGGTGCCACGCAAGGCCGCGCGCCGCGGTGGAATAACCTCCGGGTGGGCCGTGTTGCACCCACATGAACAAGGGGATCAGGATTATCGCCGCTGCTGGCGCAGCACTTGTCACACTGCTCAGCCCGGCCGCTCTGGCCGTTCCGGCCGCCTGGGCGACATCGGCCACAGTGGCCACAACTGAAGAACCGGCCGGTGACGCCGCCACCGAGGCGGCCACGGCCGAAAACTCCTACCGGGTGGACTTCTACCTGCAAAACGTGGCCGGCACCGGCTACACCCTGGGCGGCTCCCAGATCGTGGCCGCCACTGTGGGCGAACCGGCCACCTACGACCCGGACACGAATCCTGGCTGGCGCAGCGAGATTGCCGCTAACCCGGATGGCTTCGAGTTCAAGACAGCCGAGGCCGGCCAGACCGTCCGAGCGGACAACCGGACCGTGGTCAAGGCCTACTTTGACCGCCGGGTGTTTGCCGTCGCAGCCTCGTTTTCGGTCGCCTCCGAAAAGGCCGGCCAGCCCATCACCTACCGCTACAACGCCTACACCGGCGCGGACATGTACCTGCGCTATGGAGCCCCCTTGGCCCAGGCCACCGTCATCAATCCACGCAACAACCAGCCGGGCCTGTTCTCCAACTACCAGTGGGCCCTTGAGGCCGGCGGCATCTTTGACGGCGCGGTGGTGGCCGGGCAGGTCGCCTACGCCCTGCCGCTGACCATGCCGGTGCCGGCCGACGGCCACACCCTGTACCTCTACGAGCGGGTGCTGCGCGGCGGCACCGACTACACCGTGGGCTACCGCTACAACTTGGTGGCGGAGACGGGCTTGGTGGTCAGCACCAATGTGGTGGAGAAGACCATCAACGTCAACCCCAAGTACACCGACCATGGCAACGGGCTGGACGGTTCGTTCCATTCAGCCATCGAAAACCTGCAGGCGGACGGCTTCATTGTCGACTTTGAGCGCACCGGGGAGCACTTCACCAACCTGGAGCCCGCTTCCACCAAGAATCCCTATGGTTACGACGCCAAGACTGGCAACAAGTATTACGTCGACATCTTCTATGCGCTGCCGGCCACCCGCACCATTACCTTCCACCTGGGCGGCGGCAGCTTCGCCGGGGATCAGCCGGCCGGCCTGGAGGCCCTGGCCGATGGCTCCACCAACCAGCTAACGCTCACGGTGGGCGAACCGATCGGCGCGCTGCCGGTGGCCGAGGCCCCCGGCAACACGTTCCTGGGCTGGTTCACCGAACCACAGGGCGGTGAAGCTGTCACACCAGAAACTCCGATGCCGGCCGAAGACATCGACGTGTTTGCCCACTGGGCGGCCTACCCCAACTTGACGCTCACCACCACTGGTTATTCGGCCATGTATGACGGCGCCGAGCACTCGGTTTACGCCGCTGCCAGTGGCATCGACGAGACCCCGGTGGTGAACCTGGAGTTCTGGGTCACCGAAGATGAGCAGGCCCGCTTTGACCCGGCTAACCCGGTCTGGACGCGGTTGGGGGCCGCCGCACCGGGTGAGCAGGTCACAGTGGCCAGTGCCACGGATGTTGGCACCACTACCTACCGGGTGGTGGCGGTGGCGGACGGTTACAACGCCACCTCGCCTTGGGCGGTCTCGCTGGTGATCTCGCCCCGGCCAGTTACGGTGACAATCGCTTCCGCCTCTGTCGTTTGGCCCGATGACGACGCCGACTTGGCCGTGACCGCCTCGCCCGACAGCCTGTTGGACGGCCACGAGGTCACCCCGGCCGTGGTCGAAGCCGAGGTCGATACCCCCGACACACCGGTTGCGTTTGGCGATGACGAGGGTTCCGTCCCGGTGGCAGTGGCCATCATGGCGGGCACAGAAGATGGCACCGACAACTACGCGGTGACGCTGGTGGACGGCGTGCTGCAGGCCACCAGACCGGCCGACCCCTTGACCTTGACGGT
>JAISTN010000205.1 GCA_031272565.1 Bifidobacteriaceae bacterium | reverse complement strand
TTGCCCTGACATTGGCCGCCACCGTCTTGGCGTTGGTGCTGGTGGCTTGGCCGATCTCCGCCAAGGCCAGTTGGCGGGCTCCCACGGTCAGGTTTTCGATCTGTGAAGAAGAGGCCGATTCGGTGCGTAGTAGCACGGCCGACATCGGACCAAGCGTTGGGGAGGTCAATCCCAGCAGGCTGCGGGCGTAGCCATCAAACTCCTTGAGTGCTGCTGCGGCCTCCTCGATGTCGGCCGCCAGGCTGGGCGGCAGGCTGCCATCGCGTCGCCACCTTGCCACCACACCCACCTGGTGCTGCTCACCACGCCGATAATCGGTGGATCAGGGCTCAGCTCCATGAGTTCATCCAAGCCGAGGTTCGCCGCGGCGCCCTGCAGACTTGCCGGTCAGTTGCGATGCGGGGCTACTGGGTGGCACCTAGCAGCCATGCGACATCGGGGTGTTGGGCGGCCAGGCCCTTGTCGAAGGTAGCCAGTTGGCTGCCGTGCAGCCGGGCCAGTTGGGCCAGGTAGGCATCCGTCACCTGCCGGTGGCCGATCACGCCCCTCACCTCGACGCTGCCGTAGGGCAGTTCATCCGGCCAGAACTCGTGGTTCGGTTTCGAGGTGATGCCGGCCAGCAGTTCGAGGGCTTCGGTTGCGGTGGTGCCGGCGCGGATGGCGAACCGGATCAGCGAGCCCTGGACGCTGGGGCAAGTCGCGAAACTGCCGTTCAGGCTGTTGAACCAAGCGATGGCGGCTTGGTGGAACTCGTGGCTGGGAACCCGCAGCGCGATCAGCACATTGGCGTCCAGCAGCACGCTCATAGGTCATCCTCCAGCGACCGGACGTCTTCGGTGGTGACGCGGCGCCCCACGTCCAGGAGGACCTCGCCGGTGGCAGGATCGGTGAAGACCCGGGCCGGACGGGCCGTCCCCAAGGCGGACGCGATCAGTCGCACGGCGGCCTTGGACAGCGATTCGTGGTTGTCGGTCGCAATGGACAGAACCTGTTGGCGCAAGTCATCCGGCAGGTCGATTGTGGTTCGCATTGAATCATTGTACATCGCAGCGCATCACCCTGCATCATTCAGAGATCCTCAGGGAAGGCGCCCTCGCCCACGCTAGGAGAGAGGAGTGTGGTGGTCTGCGACAATTGAGGCATGAACTCCACGCAAGTGACACCACGCAAGTGACGGCGCTTGAGTTGGGGGCCGCGGCATCGGGCCCAGGGAAACCGTTGGACCATCACTGGTCATTCTGTGTTGGTGCGGGCCGTGCTGGCGACGATTGGCTTGTCCGAATCACTCAGCTATTGGACGTTCACCGACGTTTTCGAAGAGGCGGGGGCCGGCCCGGCGCCGCTGCACGGCGGTTTTGGCTTGTACACCATGCAGGGCCTGCCAAAACCGACCGCCCACGCCTATCGGATGCTTGGCGCCTTGGGCGATGAAGAGTTGGTGCGGACCGAGTTTGGGGTGGTCACCAGGGACAGCCAGACCGGCCTGGTGCAGGCGGTGTTGACGCACTATCCGCCCGAGGTCACCTCCACCGTGCCCCCGTCTTATGAGGACGATGGCGCGGCGGCCTGGCAGACGCGGTTGGTGGGGCGGCCGGCCACGGCTAGGTTGCGGATTGAGGGTTTGGAGGCCGGTGCGCGGTTCGAGATCGAGGTCTTGGACCGGGATCATGGTGACTTGGTTGCGGCGTGGCGCGCGCCGGGCGCGCCCCGCCAGTGGTCCCGCGAGTTGACGCGGCAACTGGACCAGCGGGCGCGTGCCACCCACCTGTCGCAGGTAGTGGCCGATGCCGCCGGGGTACTAACGCTGGAACGCCAGGTTCAGCCGTGGACAGTGTTGATGGCTCGGCAGCTTCCCGGATCAAGCCCGGGCTGACCAGGGGCGAGTCATCCCGGACGCCGAAGACGATCCGGGATCTCGGATCTTCGGCCGGCGGCGAACTCAGTGACGGAGAGCCTGCAGGGGCACCACGGACACGCCGTCGGCCCGTTGGTGGGCAAAACCTGCCCCGGTGACCACGATCAAAGCCCTTGGCGGCCCAATCGCAGCTTGGTCGATGTTGGCGGCCAGCGCGGTCAGATTCCGGGCCGCCTCCTCAACGGCACCGAAGCCCAACTTGACCTCAACCGCCGCCCATGACCCATCCTGAAGTTCCAACACGCCATCGGCCTCAAGGCCGCTGGAATCCCTGTAGTGGTAGAGCTGTCCACCAACGGCTTGGCCGTAGACTCGCAGGTCATGTATGGCGGCGGCTTCGAAAGCAAGGCCCATGTAGGCCAGGTCATTCATCAGTTTGGCGGGTGTCAAGTTGAGGGCCATGCAGGCCACCGATGGATCGCAGAATAGGCGTTTGGGTGACCGGCGCAGCCGGGCACGCGAGCGGATGTGCGTACTCCAGGCCGGCAGATCTTGTTGCACCATCAGGCGCGCCAGGGTGTCCAGGTAATCGGCCACAGCATCGCGGTCATACGGGCGGGCGGCCTCACCGGCGTCGGCGGCGATCCTAGCCGTGTCGCATTCGGTGGCGATGTTGCGGGCCAAGGATCGCATCACCCGCCTGACCCGCAGGGGGTTGCGGCGGCCACCGGCGGCCCGGACGAAATCGGCCTCGGTCAACAGTTGGAAGTAGTTGGCATTGGCAAGTTGGGCTTGCGTGGCAGTGAGGTCCAGATTCCCGGGCCAGCCGCCGGTCACCAGACGGGCGGCAACTTCTGGTAGGTCGGGCTCAAAGGACTGTGACTGTGGTTGGTGCCCATCCAATAGGTCAGCCAGCGAGACCTCTCCGGACGACCAGCCTCTTTCGAACCACGACATAGTGGTCATGCTGACAACGCCGAAGCGGCCAACACCGGTGTGTAGGCCCGCCAGGTCGGCGTCTCTGGGGGTGGAGGAGCCGGTCAAGATGAACTGGCCCTTGGCTCGCCGCCGGTCGACTTCATGACGCACGGTGTTCCACAACGAGCGTTGTTCCTGCCACTCGTCCACCAGACGTGGCGTAGCGCCCTGCAGCAGTAGTGTTGGGTCGCTGGTCATGGCAGTTTGCACAGCCACACTGTCGTCAATCAAGATTTCACTGTGGCTGTGGAAGCGGGCGGTTTCCGTCTTCCCGCAGCCCTTGGGGCCCTTGACGACGATGGCGCCCGCCACCTCTAGCTGGTCCCTGACGGCCTGGTCAACGATCCGCGGCTGGTATTCCATGGGCTCAGTATGACAGAAAACCGGCACATTGCAGAGATTTCAACCGGCACACTGCAGGCGATCTAAGCGGCATCGCGCAGAGTCTTCAACCTGCACCCTGCAGACCCGAAGGTCAGCGGGTTGTAGAGGCTGGGTACCTTGTGACGTGCTAGATGATAACGCCCTGCCCAACCATGAGTTCTAGCCGGATCACGTGCCCTCCAGCGACCTTGACCTGGGGCCCATCCAGGGGCGGCGGTGGGGTGAACTGCGGTGGGTTGACGGCAGGTTTGGGGGTTGTTGCGTCGGGACCGGATCTTGGGCGGCCCAGCAGCTTCCCAGATCAAGCCCGGGCTGACCAAGGGGCGGGTCATCCCGGACGCCGCTTCCCTTCAGTCATCCTGGGCGTGACCCGGGATCCTACGCCTCACCAATCCAACACTTATCAATGATAAGATCGCGGTGTGTTTGACTTGCGGGCGCTGCGGGAGCGGGCGGGTCTGTCGCAAGCCGACTTGGCCAGACTGACTGGCATCGCGGCATCGAACCTGTCTGCCTATGAGGCCGGCAAGCGCCGCGCTTCCCCGGCCATGGAGCGCCGCCTGCGTGACGCCTTGACCCGCCCCTCAGAGCGATTGCGGCAGCACCGGACGGAAGTGTTGGAAGTCGTCAAGGCGCATGGAGCCGAGAACCCACGGGTGTTCGGGTCGGTTACCAGAGGTGAAGATGGGCCCGGCAGCGACGTAGACCTGTTGGTGCGGGTGGATCCGGTCAACGCCTGGCGGTTCGTGTCCTTGGCGAGTGCGCTGGAGGAGTTGTTGGGTGTGCCGGTGGACGTGGTCAGCGAGGGTGGGCTGAAGGGGAAGCACGCCGCGCTGTTGGCGCAGGCGGTGCCATTGTGACGGCCGGCAAGGTGAAGCAGAACCTGGTGGCCATCACGGAACATGCTGCGGCGGTGGCGAGGTTGGTGGCCAGGGGCAAGGCGGCCTTCGATGCCGATGAGATGCTTCGTTTCGCGGGCGAGGATCTGATCATACGGTTGGGTGAGTGTGTCCAGCGGATCGACCGGGCTGAGCCTGGCTTTGTGGCCGCACACCTGGAGCTTGACTTGCGCAAACTGAAAGACTCGCGCAATGTGCTGGCGCGCGGCTACGACATTGTTGACTACGACATTGTCTGGTCCATCCTGGCCAACCACATCCCAGCGGTAGCGGCGGCAGTCCAGGGGTTTCTGCGGCTACGTTGACCGGACCTTGGGCGGCCACCTGGCGGTCTCCGGCTTGGCGGAACCTAAAGTGGCAGACAACGGCCGGTTTTGGGAGGTTGACGGCTTCACGCCGCCGGTCCACCATTCCGGCCGTTTGTGTTTGCGCAGGTCAGGGGCTTGCGTCCGATGTCGCCCCTGGCCAGGTGGGCCCGCCGGCCCGCCGGGATGGGCGGCTACTGCCACAAAACCGCGTGTTGTCTACCACTTTCACCTTCCCGCAGGGTTCGTCACCTGGGACCCGTCCCCGAGTGACGACCTGCCGCCCGCCCGCCCGGCGGAGGAGGCGTGGGCCTGCGGGGGGCCCACGCCCCCCAACCTTGCGTACCATCGAACCTTGGAAGGGAGCCCCAATGAAACGAATCGTCATCCCCGCGAGCGGCATCGGGCACCTGTCTTGGCCTGACGCCCCAATGCCGTTGTTGGTGGGGTTCTGCCCGTTGGTTCTACCAGTCTTGGGCCAGTAGGAAGTCCTGGATGGGCCAGCGTTCGATCCCGTCCGTGTTGGATGGGGGCAGGTTGTCCAGCGAGACGATCACCTTGCGGTAGTTGTCCGAGATGGCCCGCAGGGGAGCCAGTTCCCGTTCCAGGATTTCCCCGGTGGCCAGCAGGTAGGCCACCTGCACGTACAGCCTTTGGCCCTGGCGGTCACAAACAAAATCAACCTCGGCGGCGCCATGTTTGCCGATGTGGACCTGGTAGCCGCGGCGCAGAGCTTCCAGGCAGACGATGTTCTCCAGCAGGTGGGGTAGTTCCTCCGCCCGGAAACCCAGCAGGGCGTTGGCGAAGCTGTGATCGGCCACGAACTGCTTCTCCTGAGTCTCCAGGACCTTTTTGCCCACCAGGTCATAGCGGGAAACCTCGTGGATGAAGCAGGCACCCCGCAGCGCCTTGAGGTAGTTGTGAATGGTCTCAGCACCCATGGAGCGGCGTTGGCTCTTGAGGAACTCCGAGATTCGCCGGGCGGAGAATGTCTGGCCCAGGTTGGTCAACAAGAAGGTCACCAGGCGCTCCAACAGGGCGGTGTCCCTGATCTGGCCGCGGGCAATGACGTCCTTGAGCAGCACGGTGTCATAGACGCTGCGCAGATAGGCTCCGTCTTGTTCGGGAGAGGCCAGTTCGTGGATGCCGGGCAGGCCGCCCCGGCGCAGGTACTCTTGGAATCCGCTCACAGGGTCGCCCTGGTCGGTGAAGGTGAGGAACTCGGCGAAGGACAAGGGATAGACCGGGATTTCGACGTAGCGGCCGGCCAACAACGTGGCGAGTTCTCCGCTCAGTAGGCGGGCGTTGGAGCCGGTGACGGTGATGTCGCAATCAAGATCGACCCGGAATGAGTTGACGGCCCGCTCCCAGTTGGCAACCAGTTGGATTTCGTCCAGCAGGATGTAGACCGGCCCAATGGCGGTCTGCGCCCGTTGCCTGACCTCGGCATACAGGGCGGCGGCATCGGCCAGGTGAGCGTTGGTCATGGACTCGAAGTTGATCTGGATGATGCTCTGGGCTGGCACGCCTGTGGCAGCCAGGTGGCCGGCTAGCTGATCAAGCAGGCTGGACTTGCCGCAGCGGCGCAGACCGGTCAACACCTTGACCAGGGGTGTGCCCATGAAGCCGATGAGTTGGTCAAGGTAGGCCTGACGGGGATGCAAGTGTTTGCTCGGCATGCCGAAAACTCTACCAGGTCTAGCACCTTTTGTTCTGTATACCGAACAGAAGCTGCCCAGCGAGACGATCACCTTATGGCAGTTGCCAGGCATGTCCTGACACATCAACTGTCAGACATGTCCTGACACAGAACCGTCAGGCATCTCCAGAGACATCACACACCTGTGGGGATTACTCAACCCAGGTTGAGGGGGGGAGGGGTCTCGGCGATAGACTCGCCGCAAGCAAACGCCTATCGATAAACGCTAGTTCGCTTCGCCGTCTGGTCTTCTCCTAGTGGCGAGTGGCTGCCGGGTGCGGTGGGCGCAGGACGGCCGGATCAAGGAGGATTCATGAAGCGCACACGTGGCTTGGCCATGCTGGCAGGTGCAGCCCTGGTTGTAACACTGGTGGGGACAGGCTTCCCCAACGTTCCGGCGGCTCATGCGCTGCCGGCGTCGCTGTTGGATGTCAGCTACACGGCTACTGGCCCGGTTGACGCGAACGGTCACACCTTCACCCAGATGGGCGCGGCGGCTGCCCATTCGGTCGCCTACGACAACACGGTTGGCCGCTACGTGGGCAGGTTCGACCGTGCCACCGGCACGGTGGGTTACCGGACCACGCTGACCTCGTCTGAACAGTCCCAGATTCAGACCTCCTTCACC